>NZ_JAENKS010000003.1:0-85027 GCF_016598975.1 Campylobacter sp. 2018MI34 | reverse complement strand
AAATATAAATTTATAGGTTTTAAAATCTATTTAAGCTTTTTACTAGGGTATTTAGTTGTGTAAAAATCTTTTAATTATCTATCCATTTTTACCCTTATAAAGTATGTGCAAATTTTTAAAAAATATTTTTTGCATATATTTTTCAAAATATTAAAAGAGATTATTTGAGATAAGTTTAGATTAATTGAGATAAGAAGTAATGGTGCCCAAGGTCGGACTCGAACCGACACAAGGTTGCCCTTACTAGATTTTGAGTCTAGCGCGTCTACCAGTTTCACCACTTGGGCTAAAATTGGAAATTATACTTTTTTTAGGTTAAAAAATGCTTTAAAAAGGTAAAAATGATTTTTTATTAATAAAATTCAATGATTAAATATTTGTTTAAATGTAAATAAATACACTTAAAAGTCGATAATTATAAAGTTTGCTAATAAAATTTTTATAAAGATATTAAATAATAAAAAATGAAATTTCTATAAAACTATCGATAAATTATTTTTTTTGGAATATTTATTGCTTATTTGGTTTTTAGCAATATTTGAAAAGATAATTATCAATTTATCAAGGAATTATAAATGAGAGTTACCAATAAATTAAATTTTACAAATTCGATTTCTAACTCTATGAATGGTCAAAATGCTTTGTATAAAATATCTCAACAAATTTCTTCAGGTCTTAAGATACAAGATTCTTATGAAGATGCGAGTGCTTATATTGATAGTACTAGGCTTGAATATGAGCTTAAAACTTTACAGCAAGTTAAAGAAGCAACACAATCTGCTCAAGAAATGACTCAAAATAGTATGAAAGCTTTACAAGATATGGTAAAACTTTTGGAAGATTTTAAGGTTAAGGTAACTCAAGCTGCAAGTGATAGTAACTCTCAAACCTCAAGGGAAGCTATAGCAAACGAGCTAAAAAGAATCAAAGAAAGTATTTTACAGCTTGCAAATACAAGTATTAATGGTCAATATCTTTTTTCAGGTTCTCAAGTAAATAATAAACCTTTTGATTCAAATGGTAATTATTATGGAGATAAAAATAATATCAATGTCGTAACAGGATCAGGAACAGAAACTCCTTATAATATCCCTGGTTGGGATTTGTTTTTTAAAGCAGACAATGACTATAAAAAACAAATTACAACAAATGTAAGTTTTACTGACAATCGTTATAATTTAAAAGACGATCCTAGCAAAACAAAATACCTTGATGGTGATTCAAAATGGAGTCATTTGATCGGACAAGGATATGTTCAAGATGGAAAATTAGATCCAGATAAAGATTTTGATGAAAAAGATTTAAAACTTGATTTTCCGCCAACTACTCTTTATGTTCAAGGAACAAGACCGGATGGAACAAGCTTTAAAAGTGCTGTACTTGTAAATCCAGAAGATAGTTTAGATGATGTGATGGAAAGTATAGGAGCGCTTTATGGAAATAGTGCAGACAATAAAGTAGTTGATGTAACTATAAATGATAGCGGTCAAATTCAAATCACTGATTTAAAACAAGGGAATAACAAACTAGATTTTCATGCAGTTGCTTATACTCCGCAAATGGATACAACTGAAAATTTTAAACAAATGGAAAAATTTGCTAAAGAGAATAATATTAGCATGGATAGTGTAACTAATGCTGTAATGGAACAAGCATTAGCAAATGGTGGAGATATAACAAATTTACGAACACCCGTAACAATTACTTTAACAGGACAAAACGGCGAAGCAAAAGAATTTACATTTAGTCTAGCTCAAACAGATTTTATAAGAAGCAATATGACAGATTCTGATGGAAATCAAGCAAATGGTGCTGATTATGATAATGTGTATTTTGAAAAAGATGGTAATACTGTTTTTGGTAATGTTTCTCAAATCATCAAAGGAAGCAATGCTTACGCTACGGATTCCACAAAGCTTAGCGAGGTAATGGCAGGAGATAGTCTTAATACGACTTTAAATTTAAAAGTAAGTTCTAAGGGTGGAAATACTTATGATGTAACTATAAATTTACAAAATTCAACTGTAAGTTATCCAGATCCTAAAAACCCTGATCAAACTATCACTTTTCCTATAATGCATACAGATCCTGCTACAGGAAATAGTGGAATGGTAACTCCTTCAAATGATATAACTTATAAGCAGTTAAATGATGTTATAGCACTTTTTGCTTCAGATAAAGCTCCAACTCAAAGCATTAACGTGGATAATGGAAAAATTAGTGCAAATGATTACAATAGTTTTCAGCAAAATTTAAGTGATTCAAAATCTTTAGTTGATGTTAAAATGGACTATAAGGGACGCATTAGTGTGACAGATAAGCTTTCTTCAGGAACAAATATAGCGATTTCTTTAAGTGATTCTGCTAGTGGAACATTTCCACAACCTCCTTTTACTCATACATCAACTATAACTTCGGGTCCGAATTTTTCTTTTAGTGCTAATAATTCTTTAGTTATAGATGAGCCTAATGTGGATTTGATTAAAGATCTTGATATGATGATTGATGCTGTATTAAGTGGCAATATGAGAGCAGATGCTGATTCAAGTGATCCAAGAAATACAGGTATGCAAGGAGCATTAGAAAGACTTGATCATTTAGCAGATCATGTAAGTAAGCTAAATACTGTTATGGGAGCTTATCATAATACTATAGAAGATACTAATACTAGAGTAACTTTTTTAAGCGTAAATGTAGAAAGCATTAAGTCAAATGTTATTGATATTGATTATGGTGAGGCTATAATGAATCTTATGCAAACTCAACTTGCTTATCAGGCTTCATTGAAAGCAACTTCTACGATTTCTCAAATAAGCTTGTTAAATTATCTATAAAATCTTTTATGTTATAATGACTTCTAAATTTAATTTAAGGATATAAAATTAAAAAAGAAGTCGTTTTTTTAAGCTCAACTTTTGTTATTTTTTATCTTTGTTTGTGTATGTTTATACCCTCTATGGGTATTTTTTTATATAAATTTAATATTTTATTGTTTGGAAAATTTAGCTATTTTTATCCATTTTTTTTAATGGTTATTAACTATATATACTACAAAAGGCATTATAAATTAGAAAATTTTAAAAGAAGTGAAATTTTTGGATTTTGTTTTGTATTTTTTTCTATAATGCTTTTATTTGCTATTTTTTATCCTAATGAAGGCTATGTTTTAAAATTATTATATAAGCTTTTTTCATTCTTTTTTGGACATATATTAAGCGGATTGATCGCTTTATTCTTTTTGCTTTTATCTATTATTTTACTTTTTCCAAGTTTTACTAAAGAAGTTTTTAATCTTGAATTAGATTTTAGCAAATTTCTTTATTTTGAATCTAAATTAAAAGCTTTATTTATGGATGTTTTTGGAGGAGAAAAAGAAGAGGTAGAGAGTAAAAATTCTAAAACTCCTATTTTTAAATTTAGTTCTCAAAATACTTTAGAGTCTTCTGAGAAAGCAAAAGATAATTCCATGGCAAAGCAAGCTCAAGAAAGCAAAAATTTAATAGAAAACATACCTACAAAAAAAGAAGAGGTTGATAAAATTAAAAAAGAGGAAAATATAAATGAGAATATTGAAATCATAAATGAATCGAAAAGTTTTATATATGAAACTTCAAAAGAAATTGAAAATTTTGCTAAAAAAGCAAGTAGAAGTAGTATTAGTTTAGACGAAGAATTAAATTTTATTTTACAAGAAGAGGCAGATATGATTCCTGAACGTTTTTTAAAACCTAAAAAAATTGAAGATTTTAAAGATCAAATTGATGAGAAAAGTAATCTTGATGAGCCAAGTTATAAGCGTAAAAATATAGAAATTTCTTTACAAAAAAATACCAATAAACCTAAGATTTTTGAAAAAGAGCTTGAACTTAGAGAACAACTTTTACAAAAGGCTAAACTTGAAGAAGAATATAAAATTTATCAAAATCAAATTTTAGAAAATCGCGTTAAAGAAGAAATTGAAATTCTTGAAAAAGAAGAAAATTTAAACATACTTCAAGGAAATAAATATACTATCAACGATCAATATGAAAATAAAGAAGTTGTACCAATAAAAGAAGAAAAACAAGATGTTATTCCTATGGTAGAAGAATTAAATACCCCATATATTCCACAAACTCCTATTGTAAAAATAAGCGAAATTAAAGAAGAGTCTTTTTTGCCTCAACAAAGAACTTTTGAAAACAAGATTGAACAAGAATTAGAAGAAAATTTAGATCAAGTAAATCTAAGTCAAAACAATGATATAGAAGAGGTGAATTTAAATAACACTGAGAGAAATGAATTTTCTAAAAGTGTTTTAATCAAAGAAATAGAGCTAAACCAGCAACTTTTAAAAGATATAGAGCAAGGAGAAATTCAAAAACCAAATGATTTTAGACTTCCTTCTTTTGAATTTTTGGCTAATCCTATTCATCTTAAACAAGATATAGATGAAAATGAAATAGATAAAAAAATTTATGATTTATTAGAAAAGTTAAGACGTTTTAAAATAGGCGGAGATGTCATTAGCACTTCTGTTGGACCTGTGGTAACCACTTTTGAATTTAGACCAAGCGCAGATGTTAAGGTAAGCCGTATTTTAAATTTACAAGATGATTTAGCTATGGCTTTAAAAGCAAAATCTATACGTATTCAAGCTCCAATTCCAGGCAAAGATGTAGTAGGTATAGAAGTTCCAAATGAACAAATCCAAACAATTTATTTAAGAGAAATTTTAGAAAGTGATGTATTTCAAAACGCAAAAAGTTCTTTAGCGATTGCTCTAGGTAAGGATATAGCAGGTAATGCTTTTATAACAGATCTTAAAAAGCTTCCGCATCTTTTGATCGCAGGAACTACAGGAAGTGGAAAAAGTGTGGGTATAAATTCTATGCTTTTGAGTTTGCTTTATAGAAATTCTCCTAAAACTTTAAGACTTTTAATGATAGATCCAAAAATGCTTGAATTTAGTATTTATAATGAAATTCCACATTTATTAACCCCAGTAATTACAGATCCTAAAAAAGCTATTATTGCACTTTCAAATATGGTAGCTGAAATGGAGCGTCGCTACAGATTGATGGCTGATGCTAAAACAAAAAATATAGAAAATTATAATGAAAAAATGAAAGAAAATGGTTTAGAAACTCTACCTTTCATTGTAGTAATTATTGATGAATTAGCAGATTTGATGATGACTGCTGGAAAAGATGTTGAATTTTATATAGGGCGTCTTGCACAAATGGCAAGAGCTAGTGGGATACATTTAATCGTTGCAACCCAGCGTCCTTCTGTGGATGTTGTAACTGGGCTTATCAAAGCTAATTTACCAAGCAGAATTTCTTATAAAGTAGGGCAAAAGATCGATTCTAAGGTAATTTTAGATGCTATGGGTGCTGAAAGTTTATTAGGACGTGGAGATTGTCTTTTCACTCCTCCAGGAACAAGCTCTATTGTGCGTTTACATGCTCCTTTTGCAAGTGAAAGTGAGATTGAAAAGGTTGTAGATTTTCTAAAAGAGCAAGAAAGCGTTATATATGATGAGAATTTTTTAAAAGATTCTCAAGGAGCAAATAATAATGCTCAAGATTTTGATAACAACGATGAATTTGATGGATTATTTGAAGATGCTAAAAGAGTAATTTTAGAAGATCGCAAAACAAGTATTTCTTATCTTCAAAGACGTCTTAAAATAGGTTATAACAGAGCTGCTAATATCATTGAACAACTAAGTAAAGCAGGGATTTTAAGTGAGCCAGATTCTAAAGGACAAAGAGAGATTATTATTTAAAAGAGTCTAAAAATAGACTCTTTTTTGAGTGGTTGATTACATCATACCACCCATTCCTCCCATACCTCCCATTGCGCTCATATCAGGCATAGCAGGTTTATCTTCTTTTATATCGCTAATTGTTGCTTCAGTTGTTAAAAGCATACTTGCTACAGAAACCGCATTAAGCAATGCCACTCTTTCAACTTTAACAGGATCGATAATACCTGCAGCAAACATATCTACATACTCACCTTTTGCGGCATCAAAACCTGCATTTTCATCTTTATTATTTTCAACGCTATTTACAACAACACCTGCATCAAAACCTGCATTTTCAGCAATTTGTTTTAAAGGTGCTCTTAAAGCTCTCTCAACAATAGCAGCTCCAATTGCTTCATCACCTTTTAAATCAAGTTTAATTTTTGATTTTGCTTTGATTAAAGCTGCACCGCCACCTATAACGATACCTTCTTCAACTGCTGCTTTAGTAGCACTCAATGCATCATCTACGCGATCTTTTTTCTCTTTCATTTCTGTTTCAGTTGCGGCACCAACTTTAATAAGTGCAACACCACCGCTTAATTTTGCAAGTCTTTCTTGTAATTTTTCTTTATCGTAATCTGAAGTTGTTTCAGCAATTTGTGCTTTGATTTGATTGATTCTTGCATCAATATTTGCTTTTTCTCCACTACCATTAACTATAGTAGTATTGTCTTTATCTATAATAACACTTGAAGCTTGTCCTAAATCTTCTATACTTGCGCTTTCTAAAGTTCTTCCTAATTCTTCAGAAATAACTTCGCCACCTGTTAAAATAGCAATATCTTCAAGCATAGCTTTTCTTCTATCACCAAAACCAGGAGCTTTTACTGCAGAAATATTTAAAACACCTCTTAATTTATTAACAACTAAAGTTGCAAGAGCTTCACCTTCAATATCTTCAGCTACGATTAAAAGAGGTTTTCCTGTTTTTTGAATTTGTTCTAAAATTGGCAATAAGTCTTTTAAACTTGATATTTTTTTATCATATAATAAAATATAAGGATTTGATAATTCTACTAACATTTTATCAGCATTAGTAATAAAATAAGGACTTAAATATCCTCTATCAAATTGCATACCCTCAACTACATTTAACTCATCATTAATTGATTTTGCTTCTTCAACGGTGATAACTCCATCTTTTCCTACTTTTTCCATAGCATCTGCAATCAAATTTCCGATTTTTTCATCAGAATTTGCAGAAATAGTAGCAACTTGAGCAATTTCTTTTTTATCTTTTACTTCACGTGAAAGTTTTTTAAGCTCTTCTACGATAGCTTCACAAGCTTTATCCATTCCTCTTTTTACTTCAATAGGATTAGCACCTGCTGTAATATTTCTTAAACCTTCTTTGAAAATAGCGTGTGCAAGAACAGTCGCAGTTGTAGTTCCATCTCCAGCTTGATCTGCAGTTTTGCTAGCAACTTCTCTTACAAGAGAAGCTCCCATATTCTCAAGACTATCTTTTAACTCAACTTCTTTAGCAACACTTACTCCATCTTTTGTAATACTTGGTGCTCCAAAACTTTTTTGAATTAAAACATTACGACCTCTTGGCCCCATTGTTACTTTTACAGCATCGTTTAATTTTTTAACACCTTCATAAAGTTTATTTCTTGCTTCATCTGAAAAAATAATTTCTTTTGCCATTGTTTATCCTTTTTTTAATTATTTTAAAATTCCTAAAACATCATCTAAATTTAAAACAAGATACTCATTTGCATCAAGCTTAATTTCTGTTCCGCCGTATTTTGCGAATATAATTTTATCACCATTTGATATATCATTAACTTCTTTGCTTACTGCAACTACTTCACCCATTAAAGGCTTTTCTTTAGCATTATCTGGTATAATAATTCCTGAAGCAGTTGTTTTAGTTTCTTCTACTCGTTTAACTAAAACACGTTTTCCTAAAGGTTGAAAATTCATTTTGTCCATCCTTAATAATTTTTTTAGCACTCTTTTATTTTGAGTGATAAAATATTATTATAAAAAATGAAATTTGTCAATACTTTAAATAAAAATATTTATATAACTTTAGTCAGTTATAGTAAAGTTTATTTATAAATTAAATATTAAGGATAAATAATGAGAAAAATTTTTTATGGTATATTAGCCTTTATTGCTATAGTTTTTATTATGTGTTATGTAATACTTTTTACATCATTTGGAAATAGTATTGTTTCAAATGTTGTTCAAAATAAAGTAAAACAAAATTTAGGCTTTGATTTAAATATTACTTATTTTAAATTAAGACCTTCTTCTTTGGAGTTAAAAACTGATTTAGCTAATATTGCACATTTTAATATCGATGGAAATTTAAGTCTTTTTAAATTATCTTTTGATCTTAATTATAATATCGCTTTACAAAAAGATTATGCTAAAAGTTTAGGTCTAAATTTAAATAAAAATCTGGAATTTAATGGAAAAGCTTATGGAAAAATAAGCGATTTTTTAGTTAATGGTAAAGGTTATTTTCTAGGCTCTAATGTAAATTTAGATTCTAGAATTTATGATTTTAATCCTATTGTTTTAAATTTAGATGCAAAATCTTTAAAGATTGAAGATATTTTAAGTTTTATTTCTATGCCTGCTTATGCTAAAGGTAATATAGATATAATAACACAAATACAAGCAAAAAATTTAAAACCTAATGGTAGTGCTAATATAAAACTTGATACAAGTTATATAAACTATGAAAGAATTCAAAAAGATTTTGGAGTTTTATTACCTAAATCAAATATAAATTCTACTATAAATGCTTTAATTAAAGAGGATAAAATTTTTGCTATTAGCAATATAAATACAAATTACTTAAATTTAAAAACTCAAAAAACTTTATATGATATAACTAAAAATAAATTAAACTCAGATTTTGAATTAAAAATTTCAGATTTATCAAAATTACAGAATTTAACTCAAATAAAGCTAAATGGTCCATTATCTATAGCAGGAATTTTAGAGCTTGATCAAAATATTCTTTCAAATGTGAATGTGAATGTTAATGATATAGGTGAAGAGGTTGGGGCTAATCTTCAAAATAATAAAATAAAAATTATTTTAAAGAATGCAAAAATTGAAAAAATCTTAAAAATTTTAGGTTATGAATCTTTAAGTAATGGTTATATAAATGCAAATATAGAAAATTTAGATTTGAATTTTAACAAATTAAATGCAAATGCAAATTTCGATATAAAGGGTATCTTAAATGCTAAAGCTTTGGGTAATATTTTAAATAAACAAGTTTCAAATAATATCAATTTTGATTTAAAGGCTAACTCTATAGCAAAAAATAATATAGCAAATTTTAATGCTAGTTTAATTTCAGATCTTTTAAAAATACCTAATTTAACAGGGAATTTTGACATTAAGAAAGTTATATTAAATTCTAAATTTGATCTTATTTTAGATGATTTTTCAAAATTAAGTTTTTTAGCTGATAGAAAATTAAGTGGTAAAGCAGAATTTAATACTAAAGTAAATTTTGATAAAAATTTTGATATTGAACTAATAAGTAAAAATTTATTTAATGGAAAATTAGAAGCAATTTTTAAAAACAATATATTGAATGCAAATTTAAATGATGTTGAGCTTTCTGAGTTGGCAAAAAGTCTTGATTTTATTGATATTTATCAAGGTAGAGCGGACATAAGTGCTAATTATGATATTAATAATGAAAAAGGAGACGCTAAGCTTGATATTAAAGAAGGGAAATTAAAATCAAATGCTATTACAACAGCTGTTAAAATTTTAACATTAAAAGATATTACTACAGAAGTTTTCCATACTTCTAGCGCTAAAGCAAATATTAATAAGGATTTAATTGATTTTAATCTTGATATGCAAGCAAAACATAGCAATATTAATATAAATAAAGCAACAATAAATTTAAAAACTCAAGCTATAAATCTTCCTTTTGAAGCTAGTATTAATAAGGCAAATTTTAAAGGCTCAATTACAGGAACAAGTGAAAATCCCAAAATCAAATTAGACGTAGGAAGTATCGCAAATTCGATTAAAAATGTTATAGGAGAAAAAGCTAAAGATCAAACTAATAAAGTAGGGGAGAAAATTGATAAGCTTTTTAATAAAATATTTTAAGGTTAAAAAATGTTTAATGGTCTCATAAGAGAAATTGCAAAAGTAAAATCTTTTCGTGGGCATATATTAAGTCTAAAAACTGCTTATCGTCCAAAGATAGGAGATAGTATAGCGGTTAATGGAGCTTGTTTAAGTGTTATTAAATTATATCAAGATGGTTTTGATCTTGAGCTTTCTTATGAAAGTCGCACTAATATTGCTATAGAAAATTTAAAAGATAAAGTGCATATAGAACCTGCTTTAAGATATGGAGATAGAATTGATGGTCATTTAATGCAAGGACATATTGATGCTATAGGAGAGCTTATAAAGATTCAAAAAAATGAAAATGGGATAGATTTTTTTATAGCTTTACCTCAAAAGATTATGAAATTTATGGCAAATAAAGGAAGTATAGGTATTGATGGGGTAAGCCTAACAATCAATGAAGTTTTTAGAGATAAAATACGTCTTACAATTATACCAATCACTTTTAAAGAAACACTTTTTAAGGATTATAAAATAGGAAGAAGAATTAATATAGAAAGTGATCTTTTAGCGCGTTATCTTTATGCGCAAACAAATCAAAATAAAGGTCTTACATGGGAAGAAGTGGAGAAAATTTCTTATCTTTATTAGATAATGAGCAAGTTAGTATTTTTTGTGCCTATGATAAAGATTATAGCCCTTTTAAGGCTAAAATATTAAATGAGAATTTATTTTCTGATTTGGGTTTTAAAAATATAAAACAATGTGTGTTTATGAATCAAATTCACTCTAATAAAGTTGAAATTTTTACAAAAAGTTTTACAAATTTTTCTTGCGATGGAATTATTAGCACTTGTAAAAATACCGCACTTTGTGTTTTAAGCGCGGATTGTTTACCTTTGCTTTTATGGCATAAAAGCGGGATTATAGCTGGGCTTCATTCTGGAAGAAAGGGGACTTTTGAAAATATTTTAAAAGAGAGTATTGATAAATTTCATCTTTTAAATCCAAGTATTAAAAATGAAGAAATCAATTTATTTATAGCACCTAGTATTTGTCAAAAAAATTATGAAATTAAAGATGAACTTTTATCTTTTTCGCAAAAGTATTTTAAAGATTTTATTAAAAATTCTAGACTTGATTTAAAAGCAATTGTTAAAAAACAAGCAAAGGATTTAAGAATAAATAATATAAAAGATTGCAATATTTGCACTTTTGATGATAAAAGATTTTTTTCTTATAGACGCGAACAAACAAATAAAAGATTTGTTAGCGTTATTGTTTTAAAGGATTTAAATGTATAACAGAAAAGATTTAAGAGTTTTAAAGATCATACAAAAAGCAAGAGAATTTGGTGATAATGATTTATTAAATGAAAATCTTGTTGAAATTCTTATAAATTCAAAAATGAATAATTTAAGTCAAAATGATAAGAAAGAATTTATTAAAATACTTAATTCCATAGTAGAAATAAAAGAAAAAGCTCATTTAAGCAAATAAAACTTTACCATTTTAAAGTAAAAGTAGTTCCTATATTTTCATCTGAAGTACAAGAAATTGATATATTATTTTCTTTGCAAATTTTTTTTACCAAAGAAAGTCCTATGCCAAAACCACCTTGATCTTGATTAAATCTTGCGTAGCGATCAAAAATATTTTTTAAATTTTCTTTAGCTATGCCAATACCACTATCATTAATACTTAAAAAATTTTCTTTAAGACAAATATTGATATTTCCATTTTTTTTATTATATTTTATAGCATTGCTTAAAAGATTATCAAAAAGTTTTACAAATTGAGCTTTATTAGCAAAAATAAAACTTTTTTCTAATTTACTTATAAGTGTTATTTTTTTTTGCTCTAAAAAAGGTTTAAAATATTCTAAACGCTCACAAATGAGCTTTTTTAAATCAAGCTCTTCTTTTTCTTTGGAGAGGGTGTGTTCAAAGTTATAATAGACTAAATCAGAATATACCTGATTTAAGGTTTTAGCTGCAAGTTTAATGCGTTCAAATTTCTTATTTTCTATATTTTGTTTTTGGAGTTGTTCTATACTCATTAAAATAACGCTTAATGGAGTGTTGATTTCGTGAGTAGAATCTTTAATAAAGCGATTTAAAAATTTAATTTTTTCATCTAATGGTTTTAGAGCTATTTTTACTAAAAAATAGGCAATAATAGCAAGAAGTAAAAAAGCAAAAATGGCACAAATTAATACTTTAATTCTAATCCATAATAATTCTTGATTTATATCATTTCCTTGTATGATGATTTTAAGAGCATTTTCTTCATTGTCAATTTCGTTATTTTTATTAATTAAATAATAATTATTTGAATTCATTTTTGCTTCGAAAAATACTTTTCCATTTTCAATTCCCCTTCCTTTAAATTTAGCTTTGGCTTTTGATAAATTAAAATCTAAATTATCGAAAAAAATTTGATTTTTATCAAAAATAGCAAATTTAAGTTTTGATGAATCAGCTATATTTTTAGAGCTTTGTTCGACAGGAATAAATTTAGAATTTATAATATTAATAACAATATTTCTATGAATTTCTTTAAGATTGTTTCCTTGTAAAATTATCAATTCTTCATAAAGTTTTTGATACCAAAGAGTAAAGAAGAATGCTAAAAAAATTCCTGTTGTTGTAAGATAGATAAATAAGATTTGATAAATCACTTTTTTACTTGATTTATTCTCCGACATAGCTATAACCTCTACCCCTTTGATTTATAATCTTTTCTTTTCCTAAAAGCTTTCTTAAATTTTTAATATATACTCTAAGACTTAATTCACTTGGTTCTTCATCATATCCCCAAATTTCTTCAAAAATAGTTTCGGTTTTTATAAAATGATTTTTATTTTTTAATAAAAAGGCTAAAAGTTTTATTTCTTTATTAGGCAAAGATAAAGGTTTTTCATCTTGATATAAAATTTGTGATTTTAATGCAAATTTAAAACCATTTCCCAATTCTTCAAAATCTTCTTTTTTATGAGAAAAAGCTCTTTTAAGTAATGCTTCTATGCGGATGCTAAGTTCAGCAAGCTCAAAAGGTTTGCGTATGTAATCATCACATCCTGAATCATAACCTTGTTTTAAATCAGCTAAGGTGTTTAAAGAAGTCATAAAAATAGCCGGAGTTTTTTTTCCGCAATTTCTTAGTTCCTTAAGCAAGGAAAAGCCGTCTCCTAGAGGAATTTTTACATCCAAAATCCAAAGATCAAAATTTTTTTCATATGCTAAATTTAAAGCTTCATTTGCATTATCACAAAGTATAACTTCATAGCCTTCATCTTCTAAAAATTCTTTTATAATTTCGCTTAAGGATAAATCATCTTCTAAAAGTAAAATTTTCGTTGCCATTTTTTCTCTTTTTTAATATTTTTTAAATATTTTAAAATTATTTTTTAATTTTTCAAAAATATATCCACAAACAAATCCAAAAATATGCCCATACCAAGCTATATTAATACTCATAAGCAAAGGAACAAAACTCATAAGCAAAAGAGCTACAATAAGTCCTTTTGTGCTATTTTTATTTAAAAAAGCAAAATAACCCATTAATACGCAAATTGCTCCACTTGCGCCTATAAGATTGATTGTTTGATTAAAATAAATATATGCAAAATAAATATAAAAAAGGCTTAAGATGGAAGTTGCCATACCTCCTATAAAATACAATAAAATAAAATTTAAAGCTTTGATTTGTTTTTCTAAAATAAGTCCAAATTGAAATAAAACAATCATATTTAAAATTAAATGTGTTAAATCAGCGTGTAAAAACATCGAGCTTAAAATTTGCCAATAAAAGTCTTCTTTAAAAAATAAAATATTAAGTCCAAATATATCATAACTAGAATAAGGAATTAAAATAAAAAATAAAATATTTATAAATATTAAAATAAATACAAACAAAAAGACTCCTTATTGTAAAAATTCACAAAAAATTCACAAATAAAAAATATACTTTAGAAATTTTGAAATTTAGGGTTTATAATTTGAAAACTAAAAGTATTATTATATCATTAATTTTATTTAGCTATTTATCAGCTGATATGATTATTTCCTTTGATTCTTTGCCTCCTAATTCAAAGGAATTTATAAAAAAATATTTTAAAGCTCCAGTGGGTATAGTTCAGCAAGATAAAAATTCCTATGAAGTTTATTTAAGTGATGGAACAGAGCTTGAATTTTCTAGTGATGGTTCTTGGAGGGAGATAGAAGCTAAAATTACTCCTTTGGATTTAGATATTTTGCCTGTAAATATAGCTAGTATTGTCAAAAATGAATTTAAAAATATAAAAGCAAAAGAAATAGAAAAAAAAATTAATTATTATAAAATTAAACTTGTTAATAATATAAAAGTTTTAATAGATTTTAATGGAACTATTTTACATAAAGAATATGATGATTAAATCATTATAATTTCTTTAATATCATCATATTCTAATTTTTCTTTTTCGAGTAAAATGGATGAAAGCTTTGAAATTTTTTCTTTCATAGGGGTTAAAAATTCATACATTTCTTCTTTTTGTTTTTTTAAAGAGCTGTCTTCTATCATATCAAAACTTATCATGAAATCAAGAATTTCTTTAATTTTTAAAAAGTCATTTTGTGAATTTGTATAGTTTTCATTGTAAATAAGCTCCATTGCACACGAGCCTGCTAAATAAACTTTTATTTTATTAAAAAGTTCTGATTTTGATTTTATATTATTTTCATACTCTTTAAATCTATCTTCAATAAGGGTAATTTTTTCAAATTTTATATCAAAGTAATATGCGCTCAAAGCTTTTGCAGCTTGATAGGTAGCTTGAATTTTCTTTTCTTTTTCATTAAAACTTAATATTTTCTTTTTTCCTAAAAGGACTTTATTTAATACAGCAAAAAAATCATTTTCACTTACTTGATTTGAATTTCTTCTTAATGCGTTAATAGCAGCTTCATTTACCAAAGTTTCAAGTCCAGCTCCACTAAATCCTACGGTTGCTTTAGCAATTTTTTGTAAATTTGCTTCATTTTTTTTATCTTTCATATAAATTTCTAAAATTTTAAGCCTATCATTAAAATCAGGCAAAGATAAAAAAATTCTTCTATCAAAGCGTCCTGAGCGTAGAAGAGCACTATCCATAAGCTCTATTTTATTTGTAGCACCAATTACGATAACGCCACTATTATCTTCAAAACCATCCATTTGAGTTAAAAGTTGATTTAATGTACTATCTCTTTCTACATTAGACATTTCTCCTCTTGTTTTTCCAACTGCATCAATTTCATCAATAAATATAATACTTGGCGCCATCATTTTGGCTCTAGAAAAAAGCTCTCTTACACGCTTTGCTCCCATTCCAACATAAATTTCAACAAAGCTAGATCCACTTTGATAAAAAAAAGGAACCCCAGCTTCTCCTGCCACAGCTTTTGCAATCAGAGTTTTACCAACACCAGGGGGTCCTACCATTAAAACCCCTTTAGGCATTTTTACTCCAAATTCTTTATATTTTTTGGGATTTTTTAAAAAATCAACTAATTCACTTAGCTCTGTTTTTACTTCATTAACACCTGCTACATCGTTAAAAGTTATATTTGAAATAACGGGTTTGATATTAATATCCCAAGAGTTTGTATTTAAATTTCTATTTTGTTCTTGATGATTTTGTATTTTAAAGTTTTGTTTTTTGCTAGAGAGCAAGATGAAAAATAAAAGAGCAAAAATTAAAATTAGAATTAAAATAAGCAAAAAATAATTTTCTTTTTTAACTTCTATTGGAACTTTATTTAAAAGTTCTTTTATATCCACACCATCTTTTATGATGGCGTAATTTTCTCCTTTAACTTTTAAAAAAATTTCATTTTCATCAATAATGGCTTTTTGTATTAAATTTTGATCAAGAAAGCTTTGATATAACTCTTTATCTATAAATTTTACTTCATTTTTTAAATATAAAATAACAAATAATAAACACAAAATAGCCAAAGATATAAAAATAATTTTTTTATTTTTCATAATCATGCCTTAAAATAACTTCATTATATTCTTCTTTAATATTATAATTTTTAACACTTAACCATTCTTTTGAAATATCTTTAAAAGAATGAATTTTTACTTTATTAAAAAATTGATCATAGCCTTCAAAGATATTGTCTTTTTTATTTTCTATTAAAATTTCAAGTTTTGTATTTTTATAATTTTTTCTAAAATTATAATTATTTTCTTTAACTATATTTTTTAAAATATTTAATCTTTCTTTTGCAATTTGACCATTTATAGTATTTTTTAAAGTTGCCGAATGAGTGTTATTTCTTGGACTAAAAACAAAAGCATGAATATGAGTAAGATTAAATTCTTTAAAATTAGCTAAAGCTTCTTGCCAAATTTCTTCGCTTTCTCCAGGATGACCTACTATAAAATCAGTTCCTAGTGCAAAACCTTTAGAGGAAAGTTTTTGAAATAAAGCAAGATCATTTTTTGTATGAGATCTGCGTCTCATAATTCTAAGCATGTTTTCACTTGTGTGTTGTAAGGCTATGTGCAAATGTCTTTCAATAAAATTTTCATCTAAAATTTCAAAAAAACTTTCATCAAGTTGAGCAGGTTCAAGGCTACCTAGTCTAATACGTTTAATCCCTGATATTTTTCCTAATTTTTGCAAGAGTTTTCCAAGGCTTGTTTGATTTTTTAAACCATAACTTCCTATATTAGTTCCTGTTAATACAAGTTCATTGTAGCCATTTTGGGCTAGTATTTTAGCTTGTTCTAATAAAATATCTTCTTTAACACTTCTTGATTTTCCTCTAACACTTGGAATAATGCAATAACTACAATTAAAATCACATCCTTCTTGGATTTTTATAAAAGCTTTTGTATGATGTTCATATTTGCTTACTATGTCTTTATCTATAAAATTTAAATTTCCTATTTCATAAAAATTTTTTTTAGTATTTAATAAATCATTAATTTTATTTTTTTCAGATGCTCCTAAAACTCCAAAAATTTGTTTTTTGTCAAAGAGTTCTTTGCCTTTGCTAAAAGCACCGCATCCTGTTAAAATGATTTTTATTCCTTTTCTTTGTAGATTATGAATATAGTTTTTAATCCCGCTATCAGCTCCATTTGTAACTGTGCAAGAATTAATAATAATAATCTTAGCCTCATCTTCCTTATAGGTAATTTCATAATCTTTAATATATTTTTTTAAAAGTTCGCTATCATAAATATTGGTACGACAACCAAATGTTTTAATAAAAACTTTTTCCTTCAAAAATTCTCCTTAGAATGTTTTAAAATATCCTCTTTAGAAGGAAAATAAATATTTTGAGTTGGATAAGTAAATTTTATATCTTTATGTTTATTAAATTCTTTAACAATTTCTTTGCATAATGTACTTCTAAGTGTTAAAGCTGCATAGGAATTTGTCATATACCACGCAGAAATTCTCATGCCATAGTTTTCAAAAAAAGTAAAAAATTTAGGTCCTACTTGAGGATTTTTAATGCTATAGGTATTTTGAAGTTTAGTTAAAGTTTTTTTAGCTAAATTTGTATAAGGTTTAGAATGTTTAATTACGATTTCTTCAATAATTTTTTGAGCTTTTTCAAGATTAGAATCAAAACTAAGAGTAATATCAATACCATCAAAAATGGTTTTCATACCATGATGCGTATAGTTTGATATAAGCTCTGTAAAAACATAGTTATTAGGTATAAAAATAATTCTTCCAGCACGTCTATTATCTGTGTAAGTTACAAGAGTGATATCTTCATAAAGTGTAATTTTTAAAAGAGAAATATCTATAATATCTCCAACATAAATTTCATTATTGTATGTTACTCTTATACGATCCCCTACACGAAAACTTCCACCAAATATAATTACACACCATCCAAGCATAGACATAAACATATCTTTCATTGCAATAGCTAATCCAGCAGAGGCAAAACCTAAAATAGTAATTAAATAAGAAATATTTTCTATATAAACAAAAAGTAAAATAAATAATATAATATTGACATTAATAACATTAATAATCTTAGTTGCAGTATAATAGCGTTCATTATCTTTAATATATTTTTTAACAATCATTTTTAACAAAAACGATATAACAATTACTATGATAATAGCAATAATAAGATTTAAAGCTTTTAAGCTTTGTTCTTTTATCTCAGATTGAACACGAAAAATTTCTTCATCGATTTTTTTTTCATAAACTAAAAATGAAACAGAAACAAATTGCAAAGCTTGTTCAAATTCTTCTAATTTTTTGTTAGATTTTTCTAATTCTTTTATATTTTCTTTACTATTGTTAAATTTTACAAGCTCTTTTAGATCTGTATTTTTTTCTTTGATGGTATCAATTAAATTTTTAAAATTATTAAATTTAAAAATATATTCTTCTTTTTCGTTTTTTAATTTTTTTATATGAGAAAAGGCATTAATAATCTCTAAAGGATTGGTAAGTTTTGGTAATATTTCTATATTTTGAGGAACAAGCAAAATTTTAGCAAAATTAAAATCTTTATAATCTTTTAAAAGATTTAGTTGCTCTTTTAACGAAACAATCTTTTTTTTAATTTCTTCTTTTTGTTCTAATTTTAAATCATCCTTTTTTAATAAAGAATCTAAAACTATAAGTTCATTATTAATTTCTTGATATTTATTAAAATTTTCATAATGAATATTCCATACATTTTTATTAATTAAAGTATCAAGTTCTTCAATTTGTTTATTGATAGTATTGATTGTAGCATTTTGACTATAAACAAAAGAACAAACTAAAATTAATAAATAAAGTATTTTTTTCATATAAAACTTTCTAAGCTTTTTAAAATGATATTTTTATCTATATCATCTTTAATAATAGCTTTTCCTATCTTTTTTAATAAAATAAAATTTATTTTTTCTTGTTTGGTTTTTTTATCAAGAAAAAAGCTTTGATAAAAGGTATTTATATTAGGTATTTTATAAAATATAGGCAAATCAAATTTTTGTAAAGTTTGATTTATTTCTTGAATTTGTGTTTTTTTTAGAAAATTTAAATGATAAGCTAAAATATTTGCCATATGAATTCCAATGCTTACAGCTTCTGCGTGTAAATATTTTTTATAAAAAGTTTGATTTTCTATTATATGTGCAAAAGTATGACCATAATTAAGCATCATTCTTAAATGATTTTCTTTTTCATCTTTTGAAACAATTTTGGCTTTAATTTCTACGCTTTTTTGAATGATATTTGAAAGCAACTCATCATCTCTTGATAAAAAAAGCTTTTTATCGATATTTTGGATGAATCTAAAAAAATAAATATCAAAACTCAAAGCCATTTTTATAACTTCTGCCATAGCAGAACTCAATTCTTTATCATTTAAAGTTTTTAAAAATTCACTTTGGCAATAAACAGCTTTTGGTTGATAAAAACTACCTATGAGGTTTTTTCCAAATTGATTATTAATCCCTGTTTTACCTCCAACAGAAGCGTCCACACAGGCTAAAAGAGTGGTTGGAATATTGATAAATTCAATTCCTCTTTGATATATACTCGCAACAAAACCTCCAATATCAGAAATAACTCCTCCACCAAAACTAATCAAAACGCTTTTTCTATCAATACGGTGCACAAACATTTGATTTAAAATTTTTTCTACTGTTTTTAAATTTTTATATTCTTCGCCTTCTTCTATACTGATGATAAAGAGTTCTTTACATTTTATTTTGCTTTTTAGAGTTTTAAGATGAAGATTTAAAATTCTAGCATTGCTTAGTAAAACAACTTTAGTATCAAGATTAAGTTTTTCTAATTCATTAATAAAAACTTTATAAGAATTTTGTTTTAATTTGACATCTATTTGCATTTTTTAACTTATAGGAATAAAAAGTTGATAATTTCTACTCATCTTTTTATAGTGTTTATTAAAATTAGTACTTAAATTTCTTGATAAACTATTTTTTAATAACTCAGGATCAAAACTAATAAATTGCAATAAATCATTTCTATATTGCAAGCTTAAAATAGGATTTTCGTCTTTTTTATTGATAATTAAAATATTTTTATCATAGAGTTTTGAAAGACTCTCAAAATACTCTTCCATAGAATTTACATTTTCTTGTATAGGATTATAATAATAAAAACTCACATTAAAATTAAGCAATTTGCTTAAATCTACTATAACATTAGCTTGATTTTCTAATTCATTTTCATCAGAGCTTAAAATCACGCATTCTTTTAAATTATTAAAATCTGTATCTCCAATTTTTAAAATAGGAATTTTTAGTTCAAAAAAATTCTTTTTTTCTTTTTCAAAATATTTATGATCAGTAATAAACATTCCAACATCATTATTTTCTAAAAAAGAATTAAGATTTTTAAAATCTGTATTCTTATAATCAAAAAATATTTCTTCATTCTTACTTGATACATCTATGAGTTTTTTTATTTTTTCACAAATGCTGTTAATAGTTGGATTAATAACTCTTAAGAAAAATTTACGACTATTGGTTTTTTGACTAAAGGTAATGAGCGTATCTATAAGTCTTTCTTGTGTTAATAAACTCATATTTTTCATATCAATAATGCAATAAATATTGTTTCCAAAAGGTGCTGGAAATTGACCTAAATTTCCGCGTATATTATGAAAAACACTTTGAAGTACTACAGGATCTCCTACTATCAAAATACTATCATTTGGATAGAGTATAAAACTTGGTTTTACAAAATGTATTTTTGAATTCCTATAAACTAAAACAATGCGCCATCTTTTTTGCTGGATAAAACCTATGTGTCTATAGGCAAAAATAGAACCTACTGGGATTTTAATCTCCATAATCTCACCAAGTCCAAGTCCTATATATTGAGCTGTAAGAGCAACATCAGGTAAAAAATCTAAAAATCTTCTGCTTAAAGCACTTCTTGCATCAACGATCTTACATTGTTCATCGTTGATAACAAGTCCCCAAAAATCCATAATATTAATTTCTAATTGCAAATTTAAAGATCTTAAGCTTTCATAAGTTTTTTTAGTATCAAATTCATTATCCATATAGATTAAAGCTTGTTTATAATCTTTTGTCATAATAAGCTCAAGTCTAGCTGTGCTAGTAGGATCAAATTTATGAAATTCTAAATATTCATTATTTATATTTAAATCAATATTTGTATCATTTTGATAAACAATGGTAAAAAAAAAGTTTAATCCTTTTTCAAAACAAAGCCTTTCTAAGAAATGCTTTGCTAAAATACCATCAATAATTATTAAAATATGATTCATTGTTTCACTCCAAAAAAGGAAATTATAGCAAATGGAATTTAAATTAAAACATAAAGATCAAAATGCAAGAGTTTGTGAGATTAAAACTACCCATAGTTCTTTTTTAACGCCTATTTTTATGCCAGTTGGGACACTTGGGGCTGTAAAAAGTCTTGATGCTAAGGATCTTTTAGATTTACTTGATGCTAAAATTATTTTAGCAAATACTTATCATTTATATTTGCGTCCTACAAGCAGTGTGATTAAAAATTTTGGAGGATTACATCATTTTAGTGGTTTTACTAAAAGCTTTTTAACAGATAGTGGTGGATTTCAAGCATTTTCTTTAAGTAAAAATTCAAAGCATTGTGAAGAGGGGATAGAGTTTAAAAGTCATATTGATGGAAGCAAACATTTTTTTACTCCAAAAAGTGTACTTGATACTCAATATGATTTTAATTCAGATATTATGATGATACTAGATGATTTAGTAGCTTTACCAGCCGATCTTAAAAGAATACAACTTTCAGTAGATAGAACAATAAAATGGGCAAAAGAATCTATAAAATATCATAAATTACAACAAGAAAATGGAATAGGGATTGGGCAAAATATTTTTGGCATAGTGCAAGGTGGAACAGATTATAGTGAAAGAAAGCGTTGTGCTTTAGCTTTAAATGAAATGGAATTTGATGGTTTGGCTATTGGAGGTTTAAGTGTAGGTGAAGAAAATAAACTTATGTATGAAACAGTTGAAAATGTTACAACTTTTATGGATGAAAAACGTCCAAGATATTTAATGGGAGTTGGGACTCCAGAAGACTTGGTTGAAAACATTGAAAGAGGGGTTGATATGTTTGATTGTGTAATGCCAACAAGAAATGCAAGAAATGGAACTTTTTTTACTACTTTTGGGAAATTTAATATTAAAAAAATGGAATTTATAAATGATCATAGTCCTATTGATGAAAAATGTTCTTGCTATACTTGTAAAAATTATTCAAGAGGATACTTAAATCATCTTTTTAAATCAAAAGAATTAACTTTTTTTCGTTTGGCAAGCTTGCATAATTTGCATTATTATTTAACGCTTGTTAAAGATGCTCAAAAAGCAATTCTTTCAAATTCTTTTTCTAAATTTAAAAAAGAATTTTATTCTTTAAGAGGTGTGCAGTGCTAAACGAAAATTTAAAGAAAATTTTGCAAAATAAAAATTTAGAAACACTTTATACTGATTTTGGAGAGCAAAAAATTTTTATTTTACATTTTGATCAGAAATTAAAAGTTTTTTCGTTTGAGGATAAAAATATTCTTTTTTTAAAAAATAATGAAGAATTTATACCTTTTAAAATAGAAGATTTTACTTCTTTATTTAAAGAAATTTTAGAAAATATAAAAAAGCAAAATACTCAATTTCAAAATATCATTGAATATAAAGAAAATATGATTTTAAAAGGGAATTCTATTAAGAATTTTTTAAAGAAATCTTTCGTTTTAAAGCAAAAAATTAATAAAAATTTAAAATTTTTGATACTTTTAAAAGATTCTTTAAAAATGCTTTTAAACGATCATCTTTTTTTGAAAAAAACTTTAAAATTATTATTATTAAATGTTGATATTCTTATAAATAGCATTAAAGATAATCTTTCGCATCTTGATGCACTTTATATTTTATCAAGCTCTATTAAAAATGAAACAATGAATAAAAATATTTATCTCTTAAGTGTGCTTTCTGTGATTTTTCTTCCTTTAAATCTTATAGTAGGTTTTTTTGGAATGAATACAAAAAATCTTTTTTTAGAAAATAATCCTTATGGAACCTTATATATATTTTTTAGCATTTGTTTTATTTTAATTTTTGGCTTGTTATACTACAAAAGCAAGAAAGTTAAAGAGCTTGAATTTGATGATTATTTAAAAAAAAAGAAATAAATTTTTGCTATTTTTAAGATTTTTTATATATAATTTTCATTTTTATTTTGCGTTCGTAGCTCAGCTGGATAGAGCATTTGATTGCGGTTCAAAAGGCCAGAGGTTCGAATCCTCTCGAGCGCACCATACTTTCTGTTTGATCTGCTTGATTGTAATAACTCTTTTTGCTAAAATATTTAAATTAAAAAAACAATATCAAAAGATGATCTATGAAAAAAAATACCGTTACTGAAGCTTCTATTTATGAAGCACAAGGTCTTAAAAATGAGGCTTTAGAAATTTATAAAAATATATTAAAAAGCGATCCAGAAAATCAAAATGCTATTGATGCTATACGCAGACTTAGTGGATTAAGATCAAAACATACAGATTTAAATACCCAAATGCTTGATTTTTTTATTATGATGCAAAGTGAAGAAGAAATTAATGAATTTAAAAGGTGGTTAATAAAAATATGAATATTGAAGATTTAGCTAAAAAAACAATTGATGAAATTAGTATAGAAATTAAAGAAAAAGAAAGACAAAAAAGTATTTTAGAAGAACAGCAAAAAGAACTAAATATTCAAAATAAATTAAATGAAATTCATACTAAAGAATCTAAAGAAGAATTTCCTAGCGTTGAAGAAATTTCTATACAAGAACAAGATAATGAAATTGAAAATGATATTTTAAAAGAACAAACCAAAGAATTTCAAAATGAAAAAAAACTACAAATAAGTCAAGAAAATAATAATTTTTTAGAAAATATTCCACAAATTGATGAAGCTTATTCTTATATACAAGAAATAGAAGAAAATGTACTAGAAAAAAAAGAAAATTTAAATTATCAAGATGATATTTTTTTAAAAAATTTACGAGAAAGAATTTTAGTTTTATTTGAGGGTTTAAATAGTGTAAAAAAAGATAAAGTAGAGCAAAAATTAACATTAACGATAAATTTTTTAGAGTTTTTACTTGCAAAAATTGAAGATAAACTTAAAAAATAATCCTGATATTAATTTTATAGTAAATTTTTTAAAACCTTATACCAAAAGAGCATATTTAGTAGGTGGAAGTGTAAGAAATTTATTATTAAATCTTCCATTAAATGATTATGATATAGAACTTTATGATCTTACTTGTCATCAATTTGATGAAATAATGCAAAAACTAGGAGCCAATGGTTTTGGTAAAAGTTTTTTTGTTTATAAATATAAAAACTATGATTTGGCTTTAGCAAGATATGAAAATAAAATTTCAAAAGGTCATAGAGGCTTTGATGTTAAAATTTGTCAAATAGAAAAAGATGGGGCAAGAAGAAGAGATTTTACTTTTAATGCTCTAATGATTAATATTTTTAATGGTGAATTTTTAGATTTTTATGGTGGATATGAAGATCTTAAAAATAAGACCATAAGACACATAGATGCTAAAAGCTTTAAAGAAGATAGTTTAAGAATTTTAAGAGCTATTGTTTTTGCAGCAAGATTTAATTTTATCATTGCTAAAGAAAGCTTAGAATTGATGAGAGAGATGGATATAAGCGATCTTAATTTGGAGCGTATTAATACAGAACTTTATAAATTTTTTAAAACAGAAAATTTGGCATTGGGTTATAAATATATACAAGATTTAAACTTAGAAGAAAAAATTTTTTTTCATAATTTTAATGATAGTCAATTTGAAAAATTACTTAAAAATACTAGAGAATTTATTAAAGATGAGGCTTTATTTTTATATCTTTACTTAAATTATTTTAAAATTGATTTTAATGAGTTTTTTAAAAAAAGTAAGTTAAAAAAAGAATTATTATCAAAGGTAAAAGAAGAGTATTTTGAAGGTGAAATAAGTGATTTTGAGCTTTTAAAAATTGCCTTAAAAAAGCCTTTAAATTCTTGGCTTGGTCTTTGGAATAAAGAAAGAATAAAAAGAGCAAAAAAGTTAAAAGTATATGATAAAAAAATTGCAATCAATATTGATATGGATAAAATTTTTAAAAGCAATTTAAACGGAAAGGATTTAGGAGAATTAATACAAAAAGAAAAAGAAAAAGAACTTTTAAAATATCTACAAAAGGATTAGATTATGAAATATATTTTAAAAATTAGCACCAAAGATCAAAAAGGTTTGGTTTATAAAATTTCTCAAATTCTTTTTGAAAATAATATTAATATTATTAAAAATGACGAATTTGTAAATGAGGAAATGTTCTTTTTTAGAGGACTTTTAGAGGGAGAGTTTGATAAGGAAAAATTGCTTAATAATTTAAAATTAATAATGCCCTATGATTCTTTTATCGAACTTTATGAAAAAAGAAAAAAAGATATTATTATTTTTGTAACAAAGGAAAGTCATTGTTTAGGAGATTTGCTTATAAAACATTTTAGCAATGAACTTGAAGCCAATATTAAAGCTGTGATTTCAAATTATGATATTCTTAAACCATTAGTAGAAAAATTTAATATTCCTTATCATACATTTTCTACAACTGATAAAAGCAAAGATGAACAAGAAAAAGAAATTTTATCTTGTTTAAAAAATTATAATTTTGATTATTTGGTTTTAGCAAAATATATGAGAATTTTATCACCTTATTTTGTTAAATGTTATGAGGAAAAAATTATTAATATTCATCATTCTTTTTTACCTGCATTTATCGGAGCAAATCCTTATAAGCAAGCTTATGAAAGAGGGGTAAAAATTATTGGAGCCACAGCTCATTTTGTAAATGATTGTCTTGATGAGGGGCCTATTATTACTCAAGATGTTTTACCTGTTAATCATGAATATACTTGGCAAGAAATGCAAAAAATAGGTAGAGTTATAGAAAAAAATGTATTGTCTAAAGCTCTTGATTTGGTTTTTGAAGATAGAGTTTTTATTTATAATAATAAAACTATTGTATTTTAAAGCTTGAAATTCATTCAAGCTTATTTTTTAAAAGCGATAACCAATTCCGGCTAAAAATATCTGATAGGTTTCATCATAAAAACTAATATCGTTATTTTCTTTTTTAAGAATATAAGTAGCATATGAATAAAGATTTTTTTTGTCTAAGAAATTATTTTTAACAACCTTTAAATTAAATTTTATCTCATTTCCAGAAGCTTTTTGATTAAAAAGTGGATTAATTTTTTTAGCTTCTATTTTATTATAAGCTATTTCAGGAGATAAAATATAATCTTGCATAAAAGGATGATTCAATCCAGCGCTTATTCCGTATCTTGAGAAGCTTTGTGCTTTACCATCTGCATCATTGTAGTCATAATTTATCCCTGCATTAAAGAAAGAATAATTATATTTTAGTTCAATTTGATGAAAATATCCATCACGTTTTAAAGAATTAAGCGTAATGAGTTCTTGATCAATTTTATTTTTTGCAAAAAGATAGCTTAAATTTATATTTTGTAAAGCATCAATTTCATAACTTGTTCCTAGTTTAATACCAAATTTACTAACATCAGTTTCTTCTCTATTTTGTTTTGTAAGATAAGGATTAGCGTAAGCTTTTTCTCTTAATGAGCTAACAAATGCTAAAGAAGAGGTAAATTTTTCCAAATATGATCTTTCATAACCTAAAGAAATTCCACTAATATCTCTTCCATTATAGTTTTTTAGAAAAAGTCTATCGTTGTCAATTAAACCACCATAATAAAGTTCAAATCCTAAAAGCAAACTTGCTTCGGCGCTAGAATGAGGATTTTCATTAAGACTACTTATATAATCACGATTAGCCAAAGGCGAAAGATTGCTTTTGATATCTCTAATGCCAAACCCAAATGAAATATTTCCACTAAAACCTTGGTTAAAATCTGCTGCACTTAAAAACAACGGGATGAAGCAGAAAGATAATAATATTTTTTTCAAATTTTTTCTCCTTTTAATTTTGAAAATAAAAAGGGATAATGTTAATTAAATTTGTATTAATTTCGTATAAATTTATTTTTAATTTGTTAAAATTTTAATACAAAGTTATTTTTAGAGGTTAAAAATTTATGAAAAATCAAGAATATTTTGATTTAGATTTAGAAAGAGCTATTTTAAGTACTTGTTTATATAGCGAAGATGCTTATGCTAGTATAGCCGGAGATATTGAGATAAAAGACTTTAGTTTAAAAGCCCATCAAGATATTTTTAAAGCTATTATTGCTTGTGTAAATGCCAATAGCCCTATTAGTGTAAGTTTTATTAAAAAATACAATAAAAATATCGATGAGAATGTTTTAAATGAAATTATAGCAACGCCAACTATGATCGATTTAGTGGCTTATGTAAATGAACTTAAAGAAAAATCAATTAAAAGACAACTTTTAAATTTTGCCTATCTTTTACCAAGTCGTATCAATGAAGAGCGTCCTGTTAGCGAAATTTCTGATGAAATCGGTAAAGAAATTTTTAATTTGACAAATAGAATCAATTCTAATGATATTAAAAGTTCAGAGATTGTTGTGAGTGAGCTTTTAGAAGAATTTAAAAAGCAAAAAAGTTTAGAAAATAAAGGATTAATAGGACTTGATACAGGATTTGATGAGCTTAATTCTATGACTAAAGGTTTTAAAGGTGGAGAGCTTGTTATTGTTGCAGCAAGACCCGGTATGGGTAAAACAACCTTGTGCTTAAATTTTATAGAAAAAACTTTAAGACAAAACAATGGAGTGGTAATGTTTTCACTTGAAATGCCAGCGGTTCAAATTATGCAAAGAATGTTGTCTGCAAAAACTTCTATTCCTTTGCAAAAAATTATTACTGCAGATTTAAATGATAATGAATGGGATCGTATAGGTGATGCTTGCAATGATTATATAGAAAAAAAGTTTTATATTTATGATAGCGGTTATATAACAATTACAGATGTAAGAGCCATTTTAAGACGCCTTAAATCACAAGAAGAAGGAATAAAGCTTTGTGTGATAGATTATATAGGACTTATGATGAGTAATTCTAATTTTAATGATAGACATTTGCAAGTAAGTGAAATTTCAAGAGGTTTAAAACTTTTAGCAAGAGAACTTGATATTCCAATTATCGCTTTATCTCAATTAAATCGTTCATTAGAAAATAGATCCAATAAACGTCCAATGCTAAGTGATTTAAGAGAGAGTGGGGCGATAGAACAAGATGCTGATACAATTTTATTTGTATATAGAGATGAAGTTTATAGAGAACAAGAAGAAAAAGAAAGAGAAAATAAAGCTAAAGCCGAAGGAAAAACTTATCAAAGAAATTTTATGCCAAATCCTTTACAAGAAAATGCTGAAATTATTGTAGGAAAAAATAGAAATGGACCAGTAGGAATGTGTGAAGTTCTTTTTTTAAAAGATAAATCTTCATTTGCTGAAAAGCCAAGATTTGAAAGTGTTGAATTTAATGGTTGATTATAAAAAGGGGTTAAAATGAAATTAAGCGAAATTGCTAATTTTTTAAGTTTGGATTATAAAGGTGAGGATTTAGAGATTAAATCTTTAAATTCATTATTAAGAGCTAATTTTATGGAGCTTACTTATTGTGATGGGGAAAAAAATATTAAAGATATTGCAAATACAGGTGCTGGTGCTATTTTAATAGCAAAAGAATATGAGCATTTAGTTCCTAAGCATACAAAAGTTTTAATAAGTCCTAATGCGCATCTTCATTTTGCTTTTTTAAGCAAACTTTTTGCTAATAATTTAATTTCAGATGTTAAAGAAAAAAAACAACAAATTGCAAAAAGTGCTAAGATTATGCCAAATGTATATCTTGGAAATAATATTTTTATAGGAGAAAATGTTATTATTATGGCAGGAGCATACATAGGAGATAATGTAGAGATAAAAGATGACACTATCATCCATCCTAATGTTGTAATTTATAATGATACTAAAATAGGTAAAAAATGCCATTTGCTTGCAAATTGTGTTATAGGAAGCGATGGATTTGGTTATGCACATAATAAAAATGGAGAACATTTTAAAATTTATCACAATGGTAATGTAATTTTAGAAGATTATGTAGAAATTGGTGCTTGTACAACTATAGATCGTGCAGTTTTTGATAGCACAATTATTAAAAAAGGAACAAAAATAGATAATTTAGTTCAAGTGGGTCATAATTGCCATATAGGTGAAAACTGCATTATAGTAGCACAAAGTGGAATTTCTGGTTCTAGTGAGCTTGGGCGTAATGTTATAATGGGCGGACAAAGTGCAACAAGTGGGCATTTAAAAATAGGAAATTTTGCTACTATTGCAGCAAGAGGAGGAGTTAGTAAAAACCTTGAAGGAGGAAAAGTTTATGGAGGTTTTCCTATAATGCTTCAAAAAGACTGGCTTAAACTTCAAGCAAAAATTGCTTTAAAATTTAAAGAAAAATAATGCTTTAGCTTTAAAGCAGTTTTTTTCTTTCATAAATTTTTCTTATTTTTAAATCTAAATTAAAGCAAGTTTTAAAAAATACAGGAACAACAAGCAAAGTTAAAAGAGTTGAGCTTATAAGTCCAAAAATAACACTAATTGCCATAGGAGAGTTTGCTTCATAACCTGAGCCTTTAAAAAGAGCAAGAGGTAACATTGCAAAAATCATAGCAAAAGTTGTCATTAAAATTGCTCTAAGTCTTGATTTTCCAGCAAAAATTAAAGCTTCATCAGGATCTAACCCTTCGTGACATTTTTTATTGGCTAAATCCACAAGTAAAATAGCATTTTTTCCTACCATACCAAAAAGTAAAATAATAGCAATTAAAACAAAAAGAGAAAAATTATGTCCAGTGATAAAAAGTCCAAGACAAGCTCCACCAAAAGCTAAAGGCATAGTAATCATAATAATTAAAGGTAAAATTAAACTTTCATAAAGTGCTGCTAATACAAGATAAATTAATATAAAACCTAAAGTAATAGCAAAAATAAAGCCATCAATTGTTTCCCCTAAAAGATTAATAAAGCCAGAAAATGCATAGTTTAAATTGTTCTTTCCTAAAATAAAATCTATATTTTTAAGAATTAAATTTTGAACTTCTCCTAATGAAATATTATTAACTCCTGCTGTAGTTTTAATACTGCGATTTTTATTGTAATGATGAATTGATTTAATATCTTCTTTATATAAAAAATCTACCACACTAGAAAGATCAAGATCTACACCTTGATTGTTTTTAATGTGTATTTTTTTTAAAGAATCTATATCTTGTTTAAATTTTGGATCTAAACTTATGACAATATCATCTTTTGAATTGGCTCTATCCATACTGCCTATAATTAGATTATTAAAAGAATATTTTAGAATTTCAGCAATATAATAAGGATTTACATTTAAAAGTTTAGCTTTTTCTTGATTGATGAAAAGTGCTACTTCTGCTTTTTTAGCATTAGAATCATCATCTATATCTACTATAGCTTTATTTTGTAATAAAACTTGTTTTACTCTTAAGGTGGCTTCTTTGATTTTATTTAAATCATCTCCTAAAACTAAAAATTGCACAGGATCATCAATACCTGCTCCATCTATTTTTGGAATTTCCAAAACTTTAATATTAAGATCATTATCTTTTAATAACGCCCTATATTGACTAATAATAGTTTTTTGTCTTTCTTTTCTTTCTTCTAAAGGTTTTAATTTGATATAAATTTTTGCCTTTGATGCTTCTTTGGCATCATTATAACCTACTAATAAATAAGTATAATCAACTCTTTTATCTTTTTTAATTTGATTTAAGATTTTTAAAGACTTATCCTTCATAGCTTCTAAACTAAGATCTTGTTTACTTTCAATGAAAACTTGAAATTCACTATCATCTTCCATAGGTAAAAAATCAAGTCCTATTTTAAAAGCTAAAGCAAAACAAGAAAAGAGAAAAATTAAAGTAACAATAATAAAACGAATTTTATACTTTAATATTTTATAAAGTAAATTTTTATAAAAGTCTTCTATTTTTATGAAAAAAATTTCACTTTTTTGATAAAAATGACTTTCTTTAGAATTTAAAAATCTAGCACTTAGGCTTGGTATTAGAAGTATAGAAACTAAAAAACTTACAATGACCCCTGAAGCTACACTAATACCCAAAGCGTTAAAAAAAAGCCCTGAAATAGAGTTCATATAAGAAATAGGTATAAAAACACAAAGCAAAACAACACTAATACTTAGCACGCTAAAACCAATTTCCTTAACACCCAAATAAGAAGCTTCTAAAGCAGGATAATCTTTAAGTTTTTTTGTAATATTTTCAATTACAACTATAGCATCATCGATAAAAATTCCCATACTTAAAGTAAGTGCTATAAAAGTAAGACGATTTAAATCATATCCTAGAATATCTATAATAAAAAAAGTTGCTATAATAGAAGTAGGAATAGCAAGAAAAGCTATAATAGTAGCACTTAAATTTCTTAAAAATAAAAATACAATAATTAAAGTTAAAAAAACTCCGAAAATCATATCAAAAATTACTTGATTTAAATGTTTTGTTATGTTTGCACTTTTATCATAAAGTATATCAAACTCTATATTTTTAGGTAGTTCATTTTTTAGATTTTCTAAAGCTTGTTTAACATTTCTAATCATCTTTAAAGCATTATAATTGCTAATTTTATTTATTTCCAATAAAACTCCATTGCTCTGAAAGAAGGCAATTTGTTTTTGATTTTCATATAAATTTTCAATTTTTGCAATATCGCTTAAAAAAACCCCTGGATAAATTCTTAAATTTTTTAACTCATCAATTGTTTTTGCTTCAAAATAGCCTTTAAGTATAAAATTATTTTCTTTGTTTTCAAGTTCTCCTAAACCTTGTTTAAAATTTTGATTTTTAATAATATTTGCAACTTCTAAAGCGTTAAGATTGTATTTTTGCAATTTATTTATATCAAGCTGTATGCGAATTTGAGGTTTTAAAAACCCTATGGTATTGATTTTTCCCACTCCATCAATTCTTTGTAAAAAAGGCTTAACTTTATCTTCTATAGTTTGCATAAGTTCTAAAGGGTTATTAGATTTAAAAAATAAGCTTATATTTGCCCCCGAATCAGAAGAGATTTTTTCTATTTCAATTTTAGCATTAAGGCTTAAAGTTCCTAGTTTATCTCTTACATCATTAGCAGCAACTTCTAAATTTTTATTAAGCTTAAATTCTGCAAAAATAACGCTAAAATTATCATAGCTTGCAGAAGATAAAGTTTTAAGTCCATCAATTTCACTTATAGCATTTTCAAGCTCTTTTGTGATCTTGCTTTCCATATAACTTAGATCCCCGTTTGCTTTTGCGCTTATCTTAATAAGTGGGATATTTACATTTGGAAATAAATTTACATTCATAGTAAAAGCAGAAAATAAACCAAATATTATAAGAGCTAAGAAAAACATTAAAATAGTAATAGGTCGGTTTATAGCAAGTTTATACATTTTTAATCTTTAATGATGATTTTACCTTCGCCAAAAAGTCCTGGTGTTAAATTTTCTGCTTGAACTTCTGCATAAATTTTTCTTGTTTTTATGTCTATACTTGGATAAATAAGTGAAATTTTCCCTTTTAATGTTTGTTCTTTTCCTTCTATTTTATAGATAAATTCTTGATTTAATTTTACTTCATCTTTATATTTTTCATCAAAACTAAGTACAAGCTTAACTTTTGGATAAGAAAAAATTTTAAATAAAACTTGATTAACTCCAGCTACTCCTTCTCCAACTTGAATAGCTTTATCAGAAATAACACCATCATAAGGGGCTTTGAGAATTTTTTTATCTATTAAATTTTCATAATAAGCTATATTGATTTTTGCTTTTTGAAGCTCTAGATTAGCTATATTAAATTCAGTTTTAATATCTTCATAACTTTGTTTATCAATAAAATTTTGCACTTGGTTAAATTTATCCATTTTTGATTTTATATTATTAAATTTAGCTAGAGCTAATTTATAATCATTTTGTGCATTTTTTAAAGCAATTTCTTCTTTGCTTGTATCAAGACTTAATAAAACATCACCTTTTTTTACATAATCTGAAATTTTTACTTTAATTTCTTTAACTATACCTATGCTTTCTAGACTTAATTTACTTTGATTTAATGCTTCAACATTGAAGCTTGCATAAAGTTCTTTAGCCATAAGTGTATAAAAACTTATGATTAAACATATGATAATTTTCATTTATAAAACCTTATCTTTTATATCAATTCCTGCTAAAAAATAATAGTTTGCTTTAGTAATTTCAAGCTCATTTTTAGCTAATTCTAAATTGCTAAAGGCTTTAAATTTTTCTTCTAAAGCTTCTAAATACTCTATATAAGAGCAAAGTCCTGCAGAGTATTTTTCATTAACTACTTTAAAGGCTATTTCGCTTGCTTTTAAAGCATAAGTTAAAGCATTGATTTGTTCTTTTAGAATATCTAAATTTTTTTGTAAATATTCTAAATTTTGCTCATTTTCTCTTTTAATTAAATTAGCTTTGGCATTTGCAATTTGAACTTCCAATCTTTCTTTTTCTACTTCTTTGCTTCTTTGATTAAAGTCAAAAATTTTCCATTGCATCCCAATGATGAACTGATTGCTTTGAGCGTGTTCTTTAAAAAAATCATTGGCTAAATTTTGATAAATAGAAGGAATTTTTGGATTATAGTTGTTTTTATAAAATATAAAATTATTTTGTAAAAATATTTTAGGAAAATAACTTGATTTTGCAATTTTTAATTTTTCATTCGCTTGATTAATTTGTTCTTTGGCTATTAAAAATTCTAAATTATTATTGTTTTTAAAATATTTGCTAGGGTTTTCTAAAAAATTTAATTTTTCTGGAGTAAAATCTTGTGCAGTTAAAATTTTTATATCTTTTTTAATTTCTTCTAATTTTAATAAATTTTTAGAAAGTTCAAGTTTGGCTAAATGATATTTTGCATTTATACTTTCAAGTTCATTTTGAGCACTAAGACCCACTTTATAGAATTTTTTTAGTCTTTGTAAGGTATTTTCTAAAAATAATTCTTTTTGTTCGCTAGCTTTAATGATAGCTTGAAGACTTTGATAATTAAAATATAAAGTTGAAGCTTTAAGAGCTAGGTAATTTTTACTTTGTTCTTTATTTAATTCTGTAATATTTTTCTTAAATTTTAAAGAGTTAATTAAAGCTTCTCTTTTACCTCCATCATACAAAAGAAAATTAAGACTTAATTTTGTGTAAAAACTTTCTTGCGGATCTATAATAAGACGATCCTTATTAAGACCCACATATCCTATATCCAAATTTAAATTTGGCATATAGGATGAAGTTAAACTTTGAATTTCAAAAGAACTTTGCATATTTTGCATTATTTTAATTTGATATTGCTCATTTTTTAAGCTTAGTTCAATCAATTCTTTTAAATTAGATGCAAATAAAAATAATGGTAAAAAAATAATAAAATATCTCATTGTTATTAAATCGGTTAAAATAATATTTATTTTACCATTTATAAGATAAACTTAAACTTGTTCTAATTCCTTCTCCATAATAACAACTATAATAACAAGAACTAACATATTTTTTATTAAAAATATTATCTATATTAAGTTTTGTTTGCCATTTATCATAATTAAACACCAATCCTGTATCATAAAGAGTATATGAAGGAATTTTAAGCCCTTTATTTCCTGCTTCATCTGTGCTAGATCCTACGTATCTTGCTCCAAATATAGTTTGAATAGAACTTTTGTTATCAAGTGTAAAAGTATAAATTAAATAAGAAGATAATGTATTTTTAGGCATTTGTGGAGTTCTAATTGTTTCTATGGTATTTAAGTCTGTATCTGTTTTAATATAATAAGTATAAGCTAATAACCAATTAAATATATCGTTAAGGTGGATATTTGAATTAAATTCTATTCCTTTTGAAATTTGTTTTCCACTTTGAATAGAGGCAAAACTTCCACTAGGTGCATTTATAAGAGCATTTTTCTCTTTTAAATCAAAATAAGTAAGATAAAATTCAGCATCCATAAAATAAGGAAGATATTTTATACCTGTTTCATATTGTCTTCCTTCATAAGGTTTGTAATTGTTTCCATTGCCATCATTTCCAGCTATAGGTCTAAAAGATTGCGAATAATTAATAAAAGGCATTAATCCTAAATTATCAAAAACATACATTACTCCAGTTTGTAAAGAGGTATGATTTACATTATAATCACTTTTTGCTCCAAAACTTTTTGAATCACTTTTTGCTTTATCAAAACGTAATCCCGCATTAAAAATAAAATTATCAATTTTTACTTTATCTTTTAGGTACAAACCAAGTTGAGATTGTTTAACAAGATAGGTTGGAACATTGCTTTTGGTTTGTGGAGTATAATCTGGATAAAAAATATTGACATCACTTGCTGTCCCATAACCATATTTACCTCTTACATAAGCATATTGATAATCAATACCTGTGATAAATTCATTTTTTATTTTTCCAAAATTTTTAGTGTAATTAAGCCTATTATCTATAGTATGTGTTCTTGCTATACCATCTACAATTACAGAAGATCTATGTGCAGTATTTTGATTAGAAGCATCAAGATAAGAAAAACTAACAGAAAATTGATCTTTATTTTCCATATTGAATTTATAATTTTGAGTAAAATATAAATCATCATTTAGATAATGAATAAATTCATAACCTAAAGAAACTTGACTTCTTTTTAGATAATCGCTAAAAGGCGAACCTAGATTTGTACTTGGATCTATATAGCCATTTGGGGTATTTATAAGTGTGCCATAAGCTGGAAAAAAAGCTGTTGTTGGAACTCCTTGATCATATTGAAAACTTGATAAAATAGTTAAAGATGTTTTTTCATTAATGTCTATATTTAAGCTTGGAGCTATATAATAATGTTCTTGCCATGTTTTATCAACTTGTCCATTTTCTCTTTGATAATTACCTACTAATCTAAAATAAGTATTATCTTTTAAAAATTGATCATTTACATCAAAAAATATTCCATTTTGTTGCAAATTTCCAACCTTTACACCTACTTCGGCAAAAGATTTTTTTTGAGGTCTTTTACTGATAAGATTAATAATTCCTCCACTTTGAGATGATCCATAGCTAATTGAATCGGCTCCTTTTATAATTTCAATTTTTTCTAAACCATAAATATCAGGAGAGAAGCCAAAATATCCACCTTTATAGATGGCTGTTCCATCTAAAGTTAAGGTTGCATCAAAGCCTCTTAATTTAAGCCAATCTGTGGTATCAAGATCAGAACCATAGGGTTGAGATAAAAATCCGCTTTCATAGCGCATAATTTCATCTAATTGAGTAAAACCCATTTTTTCAATGGTTTCTGAATCAATAACAGTTATATTTCTTGGATTAAAATAATCAACTTCCTTGCTTTTTTCTATACTTCCTACTATGCTAACTTCATCTAAATTACCAATTTCTTGTGCTAAGGCTAAACTCGCACTTAAAGATAATATTGCTAATTTTGAAATTTTCATTGTTCTCCTTATAAAAAATATAATTATGAGAGTTAATCTCATTATTAAAAAAATTATTGTATAATTTTATTTTTTAAACAAAACTTATCTAAGTTTTTGTTACAATTAAAATTTTATTTCTCTAAGAAAGTATTTATGGCATTACTTAAAGTAATTAATTTAGAATTTAGTAAAGAAAAAAAATATATTATTCATCCTTGTACTCTTTCTTTTGAAAGCGGGAAAATTTATGCTCTAATGGGGCATAATGGATCGGGAAAATCAACTTTATTAAAAATTTTAGCAAAACAACTTAAATTTCAAAAAGGGCAGATTTTGCTTGATGAAAAAGATATAAAATATTTTTCATCTAAAGAATTTGCTAAAAAAATAGCTTATTTACCCCAACATTTACCACATTTATATCATATCAGCGTAAAAGAGCTTGTGAAAATGGGGCGTTTTTCTTATGAGAATTTTATTAGAAAACAAAATGACGAAAATATTATTTATGAAGCTATGAAATTAACTGATGTTGATTATATGGAAAATAAAGATTTACAATTTTTATCAGGTGGAGAGAAAACAAGAGCTTTTTTAGCAATGCTTTTGGCACAAAAAAGCAAATTTTTACTTCTTGATGAGCCTTTAGCTGCTTTAGATATTGCTTATAAATTTGATATTATGAAACTTATTTCTAAAATAAGCAAAGAACTTAATATAGGAGTAATTATTATTTTGCACGATATTAATCTAGCAGCTTCTTATTGTGATGAAATTATTGCTTTAGAGGAGGGTAAAATTATTTTTCATAATAGCAATTTAGAATTTATGAAAGAAGAAAATATTAAAAAGATTTTTAGAATAGACAATACAATCTTAAAACATCCTAAAAAAAATTCTTTAGTAGCTATTTTCTAATGTTAAAAATTTTTTTAATATTTTTATTAAGCCTTAATCTTTTTTCCAAAGAGTTAAAGGTAATTGCTCTTGATTGGACTGCAGCTGAAACTATGATGTTGTTAGGATATCATATTCAAGCGGTAGGAGATAAAAAAAGTTATAATACTTGGGTTAAAGAACCTTCTTTGCAAAATGATACTTTAGATTTAGGATTAAGAGTTAAGCCAAATTTGGAACAGGTTATAAGATTAAAACCTGATATTTTAATTTCTTCTTCTTTATTTTCATTAAATAATCATTCTTTACAAAAATATACCAAAGTTTATAATATAGATTTTTATAAAGAAGGAGATCTTTATGAAAGCATTAATAATGCTGTTTTAGAACTTGGGGTAATACTTTCAAAGGAAAAAGAAGCAAAAACACTTATAGAAAATACAAAAAATACATTAAAAGAGATTAGTCTTGAAATAAAATCTAAAAATAGACCTTTAGCTATTGTGCAATTTATTGATCCAAAGCATTTAAGAATCTATACAAATCATAGTATATTTGGAGTTGTTTTAAAAGAACTTGGTTTAGAAAATGCTTATAAAAAAGAAGTAAAAAATGTTTGGGGCGTTGATAATATTTCATTTTTAGATCTTTTAGATCTCCCCGAAAATACTAGAATAATTATTATAAAACCACATCCTTTTAATATAAAAAAAGAAATTAAAAATAATCCTTTTTATCAAAAAACACTTTTATTTAAAGATTATATAGAATTAGATCCTATTTGGAGCGCAGGAAGCTTGCTAAGTATAGAACGTTTTGCAAAATATTTAAAGGATAATTTAAAATGAAAAAGTTAATTTTTTCATTGATATTATTGTTTTTAATTTTATTATTCTTGGTATTTTACTTTGAATTTTTGAATTTAAAAAATAATCATAGCGATTTATTTATTTTTATTTTGAAAAATTATGTTTTAAGTAGAATAGGAGTCTGTTTTATTTGTGGAGTATTGCTTTCTTTAGCTTCTTTGCTTTTACGAAAAATTTTACATAATATTTTAGTTAGTGATACAACTTTAGGGGTTTCTTCAGCTTCTGGATTTTTTTTATTATTAAGTAGTTTATTTTTTCCTTTTATTTATGAAAATTTTAAAATTTTGATAGCTTTTTTCGGGGCTATTATCATTTTAATACCCATTTTTGTTTTAGGATATAAAAAAAGATTTAATAATGTAAGTATTATTTTGCTAGGTTTAATAAGCTCTTTATTTTTTAGTGCTTTAACTTCATTATTTATACTTTTATATCCAGAAGAAAGCAAGGCTTTTTTATTTTACAATAGTGGATATTTTACTCAAAATGGTTTAAAAGATTTTTTTCAAATTATTTTTTATTCTAGTATAGGTTTTATTTTTCTTTATTTTTTTTCTTCTTCTTTTAAAATTTTAACACTAGGAGATATTATTGCAAAATCTCTTGGGGCAAATATAATATTAAGTAAAGCAATCACTTTGATATTAAGTGCTTATTTAGTAGCTTTAGTTGTTTCTTTTGTAGGCTCAGTAGCTTTTTTAGGTTTATTTGCAAGTATTTTAATCCATCAATTTAAATTTGATGATATAAAAAAAGAGTTTTTATTTTGTTCTTTGGTGGGAGGTTTTTTACTTTCAAATATTGATTTAATTTTGCAGCTTTTACAACTTTTAGGAAATATCAATCTACCAACAGGAAGCATGGTCCCTTTTTTAGGAATACCTTTATTAATTTATGTTATTTTTAAAAAAATAAAAGATTATTCTAATGATTGTTATTTTTTAGATGAGAATCATTTTTTTATTTCTAAATATATTTTATTTAGTATAGTTTTTATTTTACTAATTTTATTTTTTATAATGAATTTATATTTTGATTTTTTAAATTTAAAGATAGATTTTTCCACTCCAAAAGAAATTTTTGATTTAAGAATTTATAAACTTATCATTTTGGCATGTAGTGGGATTTTAATGGCAATTGCAGGTTTTATTTTGCAACGTTTAAGTTTTAATGCTATGGCCTCAAGTGAATTTTTAGGTATTAATTCAGGAGCTAGCTTAGGGGTACTTTTTGCTTTATGGTTCATGCCATTTCTTGTATGGCCTTTAGCATTAATTGGAGCTTTGGCTATTTTATTTTTATTAGTTTTTTTCTATTTTGTACAAAAAATAAGCATGCAAAAGATTATTTTACTTGGCGTTTGTATTATGTTTTTAACTGATGCTTTTTTTAAAATAGTTTTATTAAGTGCAGATATAAGAGTTTATAGTTTTTTAGCTTTTACTCAAGCTGGAATCTTAAATGCTAGTTTTGATAATGCTTTAATTATATTGATTTTTACGATTATTTCTTTTTTGATTATGTCATTTTTTACACGTTGGCTCAATGCTTTGCGTTTAGGAGAAGTTTGTGCAATAAATATTGGTCTTGATCTTTTTAAAGTAAGGATTATTTTACTTATTTTTTGTGCTTTAATAAGTGTTTTGGTTGTTTTAAATACCGGTCCATTTAGTTTTATAAGTTTATTAGCTCCTCATCTTGCTAACTTATTTTTTATTCAAAATATGAAAATGAAAATATTTTTAACAACATTAATTGGAGCATTGTTTATGCTTTTGGCTGAATTTTTATCAAAACTTTTAATCTTTCCTTATGAAATTCCTTTGGGTATTATTGCAACTTTATTAGGAAGTGTATATTTTATTTTTATGGTGAGAAAAAATTAATGAATACTTTTTTATTTTTATTTCAAAAACATAAATTTTACTTTTTTCTACTTTTTGTGCTAAATATTTTTAGTTCTATTATGGGAATTTTTGTTTTAGCTTATATTAATTCTAAAGTTCTTAATTTCTATAATGATTATTTAGTACTTTTAACTTTTTTTCTTTTGGTGATAATTTTTTTATTAAGCTCTATAATTGCACAATTTCTTTTAACTCGTTTTGGTCATCATTTTGTTTTAAGATTGCAAGAATATTTCCTTAAAAGAATTTTAGATACTGAAAATTTAAAAATTTTAGAACTTGGAAAGGCTAAAATTTTAGCCAGTCTAAATAATGATATTAAAAATATTTCTTTTGGAATTATGCGTTTGCCAGAAATGTTACAAGGATTTTTATTTGCTTTTTGTGCAAGTATTTATATTTTCTCTTTGCATTCTTTGATTTTTCTTATTGTTTTTTTATGGTTATTTTTTGCTTTTTTAATCAGTCATTTTATAGTTAAATATGTTTATCATTATCTTAATTTAGTTAGAGACAATGAAGATATCTTACAAAAAGATTATCAAATGGTCATAGAAGGTCATAAAGAGTTAAATTTAAGCATAAAAAGAAGTCAATTGTTTTATGAAAAAGAATTTAAAACTCATACAAAATTAAAATGTATTAATGCTATTAAGGCTGATACTTTACACAATTTGGCTAATAATCTTTTAAATGCTATGATCTTAGCTTTGGCTGGTTTAATTATTTATTTATCTTTATCATTTTCTTGGATAAAACTTAATGAAGCTACTATGGTAGTTTTTATTATTTTATTTATAAGAACACCTTTAATTTCTGCCATAGGTGCTCTTCCTATGATCTTAAGTGCAAAACTTTCTTTTGATAAAATTAATAAATTAAATCTTGCTTCCTATGAGAAAGATTTTAAAGAAATAAAAGAAGATTTTTCTTCTTGGAAAAGCATAGAATTAAAAAATATTAGTTTTAATTATCCAAATTCTTCTTTTGCATTAAAAAATATAAATTTTAAAATAAATCGTGGAGAACTTGTTTTTTGTATTGGAAAAAATGGCAGTGGTAAATCAACTCTATCTTTAATATTATCGGGAATTTTAAGAGCTTATCAAGGGGAAATGAAATTAGATAATATTTTATTAAACGAAAAAAATATTCATATTTATAGAAAAGAAATTGGTGTTGTTTTCTCTGAATTTTTTCTTTTTGATAAAGTTATTTGCGAGGAAAAAGAAAAAAACAATCTATCTTATTGGTTGGAAATTTTAGATTTAAATCACAAAGTTAAAGTGCAAAATTTTACGCTTTCAACCACTTCATTATCTCAAGGGCAGAAAAAGCGTCTTGCTTTATTTTTAACATTGATGGAGGATAAAAAATTTTTAATTTTAGATGAATTTGGTGCAGATCAAGATCCTTTATATAGAAATTTTTTCTATACTAAACTTCTTCCTTTGCTTCAAAAACAAAATTATACTATCTTTGCTATTACTCACGATGATAAATATTTTTACTTAGCAGATAGAGTAATTTTAATGAAAGAAGGAAATTTAAAAGAATTAAACCAAAAAGAAATAAAAGAGTTAAATAGCAATATTTTTGATCAAATTTGAAATTATTGTTTTTAAATTGTTCTTTTGATAAAATTAAATTTTATAAAAATTGTTTAAGGTATGAAAAATTAATGCAAAATATTAGAAATTTTTCAATTATAGCTCATATTGATCACGGAAAAAGCACATTAGCGGATAGAATTATTAGTGAGTGTGGCGCTATTAGCGATAGATTAATGAGTAATCAAGTTATGGATACTATGGATATAGAAAAAGAAAGGGGTATTACTATTAAAGCACAGTCTGTGCGTTTGGAATACACTTTTAATAATCAAGAATATATTTTAAATTTAATAGACACCCCAGGTCACGTTGATTTTTCTTATGAAGTTAGTAGATCATTAGCAAGTTGCGAAGGAGCTTTGCTTGTTGTTGATGCTACTCAGGGTGTTGAAGCACAAACTATAGCTAATGTATATATAGCTTTAGAAAATAATCTTGAAATTATTCCAGTGATCAATAAAATTGATCTTCCTTCAGCCAATGTAGAAAAGGTAAAACACGAAATAGAACATATTATAGGTATAGATTGTAAAGAGGCAATTTGCGTAAGTGCAAAAACAGGTCAAGGCATAAAAGAGCTTATAGAAGCAATTATTACCAAAGTGCCAGCTCCAAAAATTAATAATGAAGCTCCCACAAAAGTCTTAATTTATGATTCTTGGTTTGATAATTATTTAGGTGCTTTGGCTTTAGTAAGAATTTATGAAGGACAAATTGCTAAAAATGATGAAATATTAATTATGAGCACAGATAAAAAACACTTGGTTCAAGATCTTTTTTATCCTCATCCTTTAAATCCTATAAAAACAAAGACTTTAAATTCAGGTGAAGTAGGGGTTGTAGTCTTAGGTTTAAAAAATGTAAGCGATGTTCAAGTTGGTGATACAATAACTCTTGTAAAAAATAAAGCTAAAGAACCTATTTCTGGCTTTGAAAAAGCAAAAGCTTTTGTTTTTGCAGGACTTTATCCCATAGAAACAGATAAATTTGAAGATTTAAGAGATGCTCTTGATAAATTAAAGCTTAATGATAGTTCTATTACTTATGAGCCAGAAACTTCTTTGGCTCTAGGTTTTGGCTTTAGGGTAGGATTTTTAGGGCTTTTGCATATGGAAGTGATCAAAGAAAGGCTTGAAAGAGAATTTAATCTTGATTTGATTGCCACTGCGCCAACTGTAACTTATGAAATTCATCAAACAGATGGAGCGATATTAAAAATTCAAAATCCAAGCGAACTTCCACCAGTTAATAAAATTGATTTTATCAAAGAGCCTTATGTTAAAGCTACAATTATAACACCTAGTGAATTTTTAGGAAATTTAATCACTCTTTTAAACCGCAAAAGAGGGGTGCAAGTTAAGATGGATTATATTACCACTCAAAGGGTTTTACTTGAATATGATATACCTTTAAATGAAATAGTAATGGATTTTTATGACAAATTAAAAAGCCTTACTAAAGGTTATGCAAGTTTTGATTATGAGCCTATTGAATTTAGAGTAGGAGATCTTGTTAAGCTTGATATTAAAGTAGCAGGAGAAAATGTTGATGCACTAAGTATTATAGTTCCAAATGAAAAAGCACTTTCAAAGGGAAGAGAGCTTGTAAAAGCTATGAAAGAGATAGTTCCAAGACAACTTTTTGAAGTGGCTATCCAAGCAAGCATTGGCAATAAAATCATAGCAAGAGAAAACGTAAAATCTATGGGGAAAAATGTTACCGCAAAATGTTATGGTGGAGACATTACAAGAAAAAGAAAACTACTTGAAAAACAAAAAGAAGGTAAAAAAAGAATGAAAGCCATTGGAAAAGTGCATTTACCACAAGAAGCATTTTTAAGTGTTTTAAAAATCGATTAAAGAATTATCTAAAATTTTTAGATAATTCTTTTTATATTTTAATTTATCATTTCTTCAATCTCCTCATCAATGACTTCTGCAATTATTTAAAAAAGTTTTTATTATTGATATTTTTACATTTATGGATATTTTTTAGAAAAACTAGGGCAAATATATTTATAATTTTTTAAAGACAAAGTGGGGATTTTAAATTTTATAAAAATATCCATTGGCTATTTTTAAATAAATATAAAAAATTCTCATAAATATCTAAGAATTTAAAAACTCAATTTTTAAACTATTTTAAACATAGTTATTTTATAAAAATAAATATTTAATCAATAGTTTTTGTAAAATTATATGTAAAATAAAAATGTAAAGATAAAATAAAAAACAAGATAAATTCCTTTTAGATAAATATTTTCTATGAAATATAATTAAGATTTAAATCTATTAAAAAGAATTTAGGTTAATTTTTATTTTGAAATTAAAATTTATTTTACACATTCTTCTAAATGTTTTAAAATTTTTACCATTGCCAAAGTGTCTAGCTTGCAATATTCCAATAAGGCTTTACGATATTGTTCTTGGATATTTTGAGACATATTTTGCATATTTTCAAAACTTTGCATCGCTTCGCTTCCATTGTGGATTAAATTTAAATTCTTGTAAGCTTGTTCCATTTCGGGAATTAAAGCAGGTAAAACTTTTTTTATAGAAAAACTTCCTTGCATTTTATAATGATAATAGTCTTTGTTTTTAAATGGTAGCATCAAATCTTTTATATTATTCTCTGTATTTAATAAATGTTCTTTAAATTCGGGATATAATGTAGATAATTTTTAATAACCCCTTTTTCAAAACTCGCATTATAGGTAAGCACACACGCATCTTTAGGGATATCATTAACTAATTTTTTTGCTAACTCATATCTTGGATCTACACCACAAGCACTTAAAAATTCTTTATGCTCTAAATAATCCTTATAATCTATATGTAAAGAATACTGAAAAGGAATTTGCATATAAGGTTTTGTATCTTTAAATTCAGGTATAGCTTGTGTAAAAGTTTCAAAGTCCAAATGATAGATAGGATAACTTAATGAATTTAATGTATTTAAAAAGGTTTTAATTTTTTCCTTATCAATATAAATTTCTTTATTTAATGATGCTCGAATTTGGATTTGTTGTTCTTGATTAAAAGATGACAAATCTTTTAAATCTTCAAAATTTATGATATTTTGATAATAAAGTTCAAATTTTTTATTTTTATTAAGTCGCGTTAAATTAAAAATATTTTCTTTTTCGCATAAATTTCTTTGTTTATCCCAGCAATATAAATAACAATCGCATTCATAAGGTTCAAAACATTGAATTCCTATATTAATATTTGGCTCTTTTTTTTCTTGTAAAATTTGCTCAAAATTTTCTAAATTCTTTTTTACTTCATCTTGCATCAAAATAAGCTCTTGGGTGATATTATTAATGCTGAAAAGTGCTTTAATATCAAGTTCATCTTCTCTAGTGTATTCATTATTAATATGGATTAAATTTACTTGTTTGATTTTATAATTTAAATTTGATAAAACATAATATTGCAAAGCGCTATCATGTAAGTAAATTTCTTTTAAAGCAATGGAGCTTTTAACTTCATTAAGTATAAGCCCATCTTTTATATTTTCCAATATATCAGTCATAATAATAATGCCATTATAAGAAAAGGTAGCTTCATAGATAATTTTTTGATTATTTTCTAATAAAGTCTTAGTTTGCTTACATTTTTCTTCAAAAGAACTATTTTCAAATTTTATTTTAATTCCATCTGGAAAAAGCTTGCAGGCTAATTCTCCAACCTTATTGCCTGTATTAATTTAGCTAAAGTATTTTCATCTACGCTTAAAATTTCGCTTTTATAGGTTTTTAACCATAAAGATTTAACACATTAAATTCCTCTTGTATATCTTGATTTTGAAAAAACATATTTTTCCTAATTTTTGATTTATTTTTAATATTATATTAAATTTTTCTTATTAAATTAAAGAAATATATGAAATATTTTAAAGTAATATAGATTTTAATTATTTTTTTATATTAATTTAACTATTTTTAAATTTGGCTTGAAATTTGCTTGATTTTTAAATACAATTAAAAATATAGAAAGTTAAGGAGATGTGATGTTTATCAGACTTGTGATTTTTATAGCAAGTATTTTTATTTTAAGTGCTTGTGCAAATCGTCAAGATACTTTTGCTCAAGTAAATCAAGTTTCTAAAAATTCAGGATGCACCTCTTGTGAAAGTCCAAGTGGTTTTGAAGCAAAAATAAAAGGACTTTTGTATATTAGTGATGTGGGTATTGAATGTTGTGCTAATAAAAGAACTCTTGATACTGGTGTAGCTTTAAAAAAAGTTTATTTACATAGATTTTATGATTTAAGTGAAGATAAAAAAACTTTATTTACTAATAATCAAAAATATTTTGTTGATACTCAATTTAATGCTGTTTTTTATGTTTATTTAAAACAAGAGCTTGAGTCAAGAGGGATTGTAGTATTGGAAAACAATAATGACAATTCTCCTTATGTAACTAAAGTTGATCTAGCTTTTATTGACTATAATTCTAAAAAAGATTCTACAGGGCTTCATTCTAGATTGGTTGGGGTTTTATCTCTTTATGACGTAAATAAAAATAGAAAATTTACCATACGCACAAAACAAGATGTACAAGGTTTTGATAACCTAAAAGAAATCACTTTCTATACTCATCTTTTGATTAAACAAATGGCTAATAAAGCAGCAAGTATCATTGCCTCACTTTGAAATGTTTTAATTGTGAGGAATTTGCTCTTTTAGGATTCTGTGATAAATGCAAGGAAAATTTAAAAGAGCTTTCCTTAAGCATAAGAATGCTTGATAAAAATTTTAAAGTTTATTCTTTTTATAAATATGAACAAATCAAGCATCTTCTTTATTCTAAACACCATTTTTATGGATATTTTGTTTTTAATATGCTTGCAAAATTAAGTTTTAAAAAGTTTAAACATTTTTTTAATCCAGATATAAAAATTAATGCTATAGCTTTAGATGATAAGGTTGAAAATTTGCTTTATTCTCATTCAGCAATTTTACTTAGATATTTAAAAAGCAAAAATATTAAACCAGTTTATGGAGCACTTCATGCTCAATCTAATGTAAAATATTCAGGTCAAAATATGCAATTTCGTCAGCAAAATAAAAGAAATTATAAGCTTTTAAAAAAAATAAATCATCCTGTAATCTTAGTTGATGATGTTGTAACTTCTGGTTCTAGTTTATTGGAAGCTAAAGAACTTTTAGAAAAAAATAAAATTTTTGTTCTTTTTGCTCTTGTTTTAGCTGATGCAAAAGAATAATTTGATACAATAATCATTTTTTAGGCTTTAAGGATTTTTATGGAAAATATTTTTAACAAAGATACTGATATTGATCTTATTGATATAGAAAATTCTATTAAAAGTAGTTATCTTGATTATTCTATGAGTGTTATTATAGGACGTGCTCTACCTGATGCAAGAGATGGTTTAAAGCCAGTTCATAGAAGAATTTTGTATGCAATGAATGATCTTGGAGTAGGCAGCAAAAGTAAGCATAAAAAATCAGCACGTATTGTGGGGGATGTAATAGGTAAGTATCATCCTCATGGAGATAGTGCTGTTTATGATGCTCTTGTAAGAATGGCTCAAGATTTTTCTATGCGTTATCCAACTATAGATGGACAAGGAAATTTTGGATCTATTGATGGAGATAGTGCTGCTGCTATGCGTTATACTGAAGCTAAAATGACAATTTTAGCAGAAGAGCTTTTAAAAGATATTGATAAAGATACAGTTGATTTTATTCCAAATTACGATGGAACAACTACAGAGCCAGATATATTACCTTCTAGGGTTCCAAATCTATTGCTTAATGGATCAAGCGGTATTGCAGTGGGTATGGCAACAAATATTCCACCGCATAGTTTAAATGAATTAATAGATGCAATTTTATATTTAATTGATCATAAAGAAGCAAGCTTAGAAGAATTAATGCAATTTATTAAAGGGCCTGATTTTCCAACAGGAGGTATTATTTATGGAAAAAAGGGGATTATAGAAGCCTATAAAACAGGAAGAGGGCGTATTAAAATTCGTGCTAAAACACATATAGAAAAAAAAGTAAATAAAGACATTATAGTTATTGATGAGCTTCCCTATCAAACCAATAAAGCAAGACTTATAGAACAAATTGCTGATTTAGTAAAAGAAAAACAAATTGAAGGAATTTCAGAAGTTAGAGATGAAAGCGATAGAGAAGGAATACGTGTTGTTATAGAACTTAAACGTGAAGCAATGAGTGAGATTGTTTTAAATAATCTTTTTAAATCAACAACAATGGAAAGTACTTTTGGTGTAATTATGTTAGCTATTTATAACAAAGAGCCAAAGATATTTTCTTTAATAGACCTTTTAAATTTATTTTTAACTCACAGAAAAACAATTATCATTAGAAGAACGATTTTTGACCTTCAAAAGGCAAGGGCTAGAATGCATATTTTAGAAGGATTAAAAATTGCACTAGATAATATCGATGAAATCATAGCTTTAATTAAAAATAGCCCTGATAATACAAAAGCTAAAGAAGAATTAGTTATAAAATTTAATTTAAGCGAAATTCAAGCAAGCGCTATTTTAGATATGAAGCTTGGACGTCTTACCGGACTTGAAAGAGAAAAAATTGAAAATGAGTTAAAAGAACTTATTTTAGAAATTGATAGACTAGAAAAAATCTTAAAAAGTGAAGTTTTATTAGAAAATTTAATAAAAGAAGAGCTTAAAGAAATAAGAACTAAATTTGATGTTCCAAGGATTACCCAGATTGAAGATGATTATGATGATATTGATATTGAAGATTTGATACCAAATGAAAATATGGTTGTTACCATAACTCATCGTGGTTACATCAAACGTGTGCCAAGTAAGCAATATGAAAAACAAAAGCGAGGAGGTAAAGGAAAACTCGCAGTTACTACCTATGATGATGATTTTATTGAAAGCTTTTTTACTGCCAATACTCATGATACTTTAATGTTTGTAACTGATCGCGGCCAACTTTATTGGCTTAAAGTTTATAAAATACCTGAAGGAAGTCGCACAGCAAAAGGAAAGGCTGTTGTAAATCTTATCAATCTTCAAGCTGATGAAAAAATTATGGCTATTATTCCTACTACAGATTTTGATGAGAGTAAATCTTTATGCTTCTTTACTAAAAATGGTATAGTAAAAAGAACAAATTTAAGTGAATACCAAAATATTAGAAGTGTTGGAGTAAAAGCTATCAATCTTGATGAAAATGATGAGCTTGTTACCGCCATCATCGTTCAAAGAGATGAGAATGAAATTTTTGATAAAAATGATGAAGAAAATATACAAGAAGAAGTAAATGTTTTAGAAGAGAATGCAGACTTAAACGATAATATTCAAGGAAAAATGCTTTTTGCTGTTACTAAAAAAGGTATGTGTATCAAGTTTCCTCTTGCCAAAGTTAGAGAGATTGGTCGCGTAAGTCGAGGAGTAACCGCTATTAAATTTAAAGAAAAAAATGACGAATTAGTTGGGGCTGTTGTCATAGAAAATAACGAACAAGAAATCTTAAGCATAAGTGCTAAAGGTATAGGTAAAAGAACTACTGCTGGAGAATATAGACTTCAAAGTAGAGGTGGAAAAGGTGTTATTTGTATGAAGCTTACAGATAAAACTAAAGATTTAATTAGTGTTGTTATTGTAGATGAGAGCATGGATTTAATGGCATTAACAAGTAGCGGTAAAATGATACGCGTAGATATGCAAAGTATAAGAAAGGCTGGAAGAAACACAAGTGGAGTTATCGTTGTAAATGTAGAAAACGATGAAGTAGTTAGCATAGCTAAATGTCCAAAAGAAGAAAATGAAGAGGAGGAGGAAGAAGTAAATTTAAATTTGGAATAGTTTTTGCTTTTTAACTTGGAATTACAATATATTGAAGGTGTATATATGAAAAAATTATTTTTTATGCTTGTTATAGCAATGGTTTTTGGTGGATGTGTTCCTAATACAACAAAAATGAACAATACAACTGCAAATAATACAGTTGCAAATAACAATCCAGATATTATTGTTCAAAAAGTTGATAAAGATGATGTAAGAAATATCATCAAAGAAGAAAAAATGTTAGCTCCTGATGTTAGCGAAACAGAACTTAGCTTTACAGCTGTTGGAGAAGGAATAGCTCCTTTAAATACCGTATCTTCCGCTCAAGCTTTAGCGCTTGCTAAAAGAGCTGCAATAACTGATGCTTATAGACAACTTGCAAGCAAACTTTATGGAGTGAAAGTAAATGGTAAAGATACGGTAAAAGATGCTATGCTAAGAAGTTCAACAATTACTGCTCAAGTTAATGGACTTATAAAAAATGCAAGTATAATTGATGAAAGTTTTAATCAAGGACTTTATAGAGTTAATGTAGAACTTAAAATAGATGCAGACAAGTGGAAAGAATTATTTGCTTATTAATTTTATTAAATTTAAAACTATTTGCCCAAGATGAATTTATATTTTGGGCTGAACTTTCTAGTAAAAATTTAATTCTTTTTCATCAAAGTCAAAATATATCCTTAGCAATGACAAAAAGTGATAATTTTCTTAGTGATTTTGTATGCGAACTCCCCTATACTCAAAAAGACTATCTTAAATTTCCTAAAAATTCTTTAGGATTTATTGATGAAAATATGCCAAAAAAGATTAAATTAGATTTTTTAAATGCACACAAAGATGAATTAAATGAATGCTTTATAGGAGCTAAAATTCAAATAAAAAGTTTTACCCAAACAAATCTTTTAAAAGCTCAAAATGAAATTTATATAAAAATTTTACCCCTTCGTTTTAGTGTTGATTTTGGTTCAAATAGTGCACTGATTTACTATCTTAGAAAAAAATAAATATAAATTATTTTAAATAAAATTAATTTTTAATTATCTTGTAATTAACAGATGAAAATTTTATATATAAAAATAATTTAAAAATTAACAAATATTTAATTTTACCTTTTTTAAAGTTCTATTTTGCTAATATCTAAGAAAAAGTTAAAGGTTGATTTATGAATTTGGTTATAGTCGAAGATGATATCAATATGCGCAAATCTCTTGAAATTGCTTTGGCTGAATATAAAGAATTTACAATCAAATCTTATAAGTCTGCTACAGAAGCCTTAAAAAAACTTGATGATAATGTAGATTTAATTATTACAGATATTAATATGCCTGGTATGGATGGGCTTGAATTTATAAAAGCTTGTCAAAATAAATATGATTTTATAATAATGACAGGTAATGCTACATTAAATCGTGCTATTGAATCAGTAAGACTTGGTGTAAAAGACTTTTTAACTAAACCTTTTGATATTGAAACATTAATTCAGGCTATAAAAAGAGCTAAAATTATTCAAGAAAAAACAAAAAAAAATCCAAGAAAAAAAGAAAATTTAGATAATAACACTAAAGATTTTTTTGCCTCTTCTGAAAAATTAGAAAAAATTTTAGATTTAAGCTTAAAAGCGGCAAAAACTGATGCTTCTATAATGCTTTTTGGAGAAAGTGGAGTTGGAAAAGAAGTTTTTTCAAGATATATACACAAAAATAGCAAAAGATCAAATATGCCTTTTGTAGCTATTAATATGGCTGCTATTCCTTCAAATTTGATTGAAAGCGAATTATTTGGCTTTGAAAAAGGAGCATTTACTGATGCTAATTCATCAAAAATGGGACTTTTTGAATCAGCTAACGGCGGAACGCTTTTTTTAGATGAAATTGGGGAAATGCCTTATGAAATTCAGGCAAAACTTTTAAGAGCATTACAAGAGAAAGAAATTACAAGATTAGGATCAACTAAGAGTATTAAAATTGATATTAGATTAATTTGTGCAACCAATGCTAATTTAGAAGAAAAAATTCAAAAAGAAGAATTTAGATCTGACTTATATTATCGTTTAAATACTATTCCTATCAATATTCCGCCTTTAAGAGAAAGAAAAGAAGAAATACTTGATATTGCTAAGAAAATTTTAGAAGATACCTGTAAAGAATACGACTTTAAAAATAAAAAATTTTCCAAAAAAGCAAAAGAAGCACTACTTGATTATGATTATCCAGGGAATATTAGAGAGTTAATTTCAATTGTTCAAAGAGCTTGTATTTTAAGTGATAGTGATGAAATTTTGATTCAAGATCTTTTTTTGGAAGCAAGAAAAACAAAAAAAGAGATTAAAAATCTTGAAAAAGATTTAATTATTGAAGTTCTTCAAAGTGTTAATTTTAATATAAAAGAGGCTAGTGATATTTTAGGAATGCAAATTCATATTCTAGAAGAAAAAATTCAAAAATATAATATTAAAGGATAAAAAATGCCAAAAAAGCAAAAAATTGCCATAGTTGGAGCTACAGGTGCCGTTGGTGAAGAAATTTTAAATGTTTTAGATGAATTAAAATTTCCAGTAGAAAGTATATTGCCTTTAGCTAGTGCCAAAAGTGCTGGGAGTGAAGTTGAATTTCAAAATAAATATTATAAAGTTCAAGAACTTAACGAAGAAGTTTTTAAAAATAATAAAATTGACATAGCTTTTTTTAGTGCTGGAGGTGAAATTTCTAAAAAATATGCCAAAATAGCAGCAGAAAATAAAGCTCTTGTGATAGATAATACAAGTTATTTTAGGATGGATAAGGATATTCCTTTAGTTGTTCCTGAATGCAATAGCGAGGATATTAAGCTTTATAAAAAAACCGGAATTATAGCAAATCCTAATTGCTCCACTATTCAAATGGTACATATTTTAAAACCCTTAGATGATGTTTTTGATTTACAAAGAGTTGATGTAAGCACTTATCAGGCCGCAAGTGGCGCAGGAAAAGAGGGAATGAAAGAGCTTGTTGAAGCAATGCAAAGTTTTTTTGCTTTTAAATTAGATGAATTTCAAAGCAAAACTTTCCCATATACCTTAGCTCTAAATTTGATACCACAAATTGATGAATTTATGGAAAATGGTTACACAAAAGAAGAATTAAAAATGATCAATGAGACTCAAAAAATTCTACATAAAAAAATTGATATTTCAGCAACTTGCGTTAGAGTTCCGGTTCTTCGAAGTCATAGCGAGTCTTTAACTTTACATTTTAAAAAAGAAGTTAATGTAAATAAGGCAAAAGAAATTTTAAAAAATGCACCAAGTGTTGTTTTAATGGATGATATAAAAAATAAAAAATATCCTATGCCTCTTTTCACAAGTGATACAAATGAAACTTATGTTGGACGTATCAGAGAAGATATTAATCATAAAAATATATTGCATCTTTGGTGTGTAGCTGATCAGATTCGTGTAGGAGCAGCAACAAATGCAGTAAGAATTGCTCAAAAATATTTAGAATTAATTAAGTAAAATTTTAAAAGGAGTGCAATGTTAGAAAAATTTTTTGAATCTTTACTAATTAGAAGTCGTATTGTTACGATTTTACCTGTTATTTTTGGACTTATTGGTTCTTTTGTTTTATTTATTATTGCAAGTTATGATATTTTAAAAGTTATTCTTTTTACCTACCAGTATTTTTTTATTAGCAATTCTCAAATAGATTTACACGATGATGTTATAGGTCTTATTATTGGTGCTGTTGATTTATATTTAATGGCGCTTGTTTTATTTATTTTTTCTTTTGGAGTATATGAGCTTTTTATTAGCGAAATAGAAGAATTTAAACAAACAAAACAAAGTAAAGTTTTAGAAGTTCATAGCTTAGATCAACTTAAAGATAAACTTGCTAAAGTTATTATTATGGTTTTAGTGGTTAATTTTTTTCAAAGAGTGTTGCAAATGAAATTTAGCTCTCCACTTGATATGAGCTATCTTGCAGCATCTATTTTAGCTTTATGTATAGGACTTTATTTTTTACATAAAGGCGGTCATTAATCAGTGGTTATTTTTTTTTGCTATAATCAAAAGTTATTTTTAAAGTGATATTGTGAAAATAATATTTATCTTGATAAGTTTATTATCTTTTTGTTTTAGTACTCCTTTGGATGAAATTTTTAAAGATATTAATGTTTCTGGAGTTATACGCTACAGATATGAATATCATAAGATAAATGGTTTTAATCAAAAACAACAAAAATATCACAATAAAACAAATATTGAATTTTCTATAAAATAAAGGTTTTGTAATTATGTTTAGATTGATATTGCTTATATTAGTTTTTAAAAGTCTGCTTTTTGGTATCAATTTGAAGTCTATTTTTGATTATACTTTTAATACGAATAAAGAATATGATTCTCAAAGAGGAGAAGAAATTTATTTTCAAAAAAAATGTAATGTTTGTCACGGCAATCAAGGAGAAAAAAAATTTTCTAACTCTAAAAGATTAAAAGATATGACTCCAGAACAGATAAAAGCTTCTTTAATAGCTTATACTCTTGAGCCATCTAAAACAAATACTCAAATGGCTTTATATGCAAGAGAATTAAGTCATAATGATATAGACAATATCATTGCTTATCTCAAAGGTGGGGATTTTGCTTTTAAAATTCAAGAAAAAGAGTTGTTAGAAGAAGAACCTCCTAAAAAAACTGAACACGGAACTTTTATAAAATAATATTTTAAGGAAAATATTAATGAAAAAAAATGTTTTTATATTATGTATTTTACTTCTTGGTAATTATATTAATGCAAAAGAAGTACGTCTAGGAGTTGCACTACCTCTTACGGGTTCTGTTGCTGCCTATGGGCAAGATATTTTATCTGGAATAGAAGTTGCAAGTAAATTAAATTCTAAGCTTTCAAATGGAGATGAAGTAAAGGTTATTCTTATTGATACTAAAGGGGATAAGCTTGAAACATCAAATGGTCTTAATCGTCTTATTTCTCAAGATAAAGTTTTAGGACTTATTGGAGAAGCAACAACTCCAAATACTATTCAAGCTATTTCAATTGCTGAGGATAAAAAAGTTCCTATTATTGCACCAGTGGCTTCTGGTGATAAACTTTTAAACAAAAAACAATATGCAAGTAGGGTATGTTTTAAAGATAGTTTTCAAGGAGAAAAATTTGCCTCTTATATTGCTAAAGAGCTTAATTTAAAAAATGTTGTAATTATCATAGATCAAGGTAATATTTATTCCTTAGGTCTTGCTAAAGCTTTCGAAAAGGCCTTTGAAGAAAATGGTGGAAAAATAATCAAAAAATTAATTATTAATTCTGGAGATAAAGATTTTAGAGCTATAGCTTCTCAGTTAAAAAGCTTAAATCCTGATTTTGTTTATATGCCTATTTATCACCCAGAAGCAGCTTTAATTGCAAGGCAAGCTAAACAAATTGGATTTGATAAAATTTTAGCCGCTGGAGATGGAGTAGCAAATCAAACCTTTATAAAACTTGGGGGAAATTCTGTGGATGGAGTGATTTTTACCGATAGCTTTGATTTCAATAATCCTACAACAGAGCTTGGAAAAAAATTTATATCAGCTTATGAAAAAGAAAAAGGAACTAAAGAAGTCCCTGCATTTTCAGCTATGGGTGCTGATGCTTATTTTGTAATGGTAAATGCTATGAATGAATGTATTGCTAATCTTAATACAGAATGTATTAATAATAAAATTCATCAAACTAAAAATTTTCAAGGTGTTAGCGGGATAATTAGCATTGATGAAAGTGGAAATGCAATTCGTTCCGTAGTGATCAAAGAAATCAAAAATCAAAAACAAGTTTATAAAACAAGTATAAACCCATAAATATTAAAAGGTAAAATAATGAAAAAATTTCTAATTTTAATAAGTTTTTTGACTTTATCCTTAAATGCGAAAGAAATAAATTTAGGAATTATACTCCCATTAAGCGGTTTAACTGCTGCTTATGGGCAAAGTGCTCTAGAGGGTATTAAACTTGCTAATGCTTTAGAAAATACACTAAAAAATGGTGATAAAGTGAATTTGATTGTTATTGATACAAAGGGAGATAAAATAGAATCCTCAAGTGGAACCAATCGTGTTATTTCTCAAGATAAAGTTTTAGGACTTATTGGAGAAATGGTTACAGCTAATACCTTACAAGTTATGAAAATAGCTGAAGATAATAAAATTCCACTTATTGCACCTGCTGCTACTGGAGATAGATTGCTAGATAAGAAAAAATATTCAAGTAGGGTGTGTTTTAGTGATAATTTCCAAGGCTCATCTATGGCCAAGTATGTTTATAATACCTTAGGTTATAAAAATGCTGTAATTATAGTTGATCAAAGCAATGATTATTCTTTAGGTCTTGCTAAAGCCTTTGAAAAAGAATTTAGTTCAAATAATGGTAAAATTTTAAAAACAATTAGAATTAATTCTGGAAATAAGGATTTTAAAGCTATTGTTACTCAGATCAAAAGCATCAATCCTGAATTTATATTTTTACCTATTTATTATACAGAAGCATCTTTATTTGCAAGACAAGCTAGAAATTTAAATCTTAACACCCCAATGGGTTCTGGAGATGGAGTAGCAAATCAAACCTTTATTGATTTAGCTTTAGAAGCTAGCAATGGCTACATTTTTACCGATAGCTTTGATTTCAATAATCCTACAACAGAGCTTGGAAAAAAATTTATATCAGCTTATGAAAAAGAAAAAGGAACTAAAGAAGTCCCTGCATTTTCAGCTATGGGTGCTGATGCTTATTTTGTAATGGTAAATGCTATGAATGAATGTATTGCTAATCTTAATACAGAATGTATTAATAATAAAATTCATCAAACTAAAAATTTTCAAGGTGTTAGCGGGATAATTAGCATTGATGAAAGTGGAAATGCAATTCGTTCCGTAGTGATCAAAGAAATCAAAAATCAAAAACAAGTTTATAAAGATATTATTAACCCTTAGGAATATTATGGATTTAACTTTATTTTTGCAACAACTTATTAATGGTTTAAGTTTAGGAAGTATGTATGCGCTTATTGCAGTAGGCTATACAATGGTTTATGGTGTTTTACGACTTATTAATTTTGCCCACGGGGATATTATGATGGTAGGTGCTTATATAGCACTTTTTAGTATATTAAATTTTCAAATTCCTTTTTTAGGGGCTTTATTTTTAGCAATGATTTTTGCTGCGTGTGTAGGTATTGCAACTGATAAGGTAGCTTATAAGCCTTTAAGAAATGCTCCAAAAATTTCATTACTTATAACAGCAATTGGTATAAGCTTTCTTTTACAAAATCTTTTTAATATGTTCTTTACTTCAACCCCAAAAGCATTTCCAGTCCCGAGTATTTTTGAAGAAAATATTGTTTTTTTTAATATTAGCATTACTTTTGGAAGCTTACTTGTCCCTATAATAACATTTGTTATTTTACTTATTCTTCTTTTTATTTTACACAAAAGTAAATATGGTATTGCTATAAGAGCTTTAGCTTTTGATATTCAAACCGTAAATTTAATGGGAATTAATGCAAATCGTATTATTGCAATTGTTTTTGCATTAGGTTCTTCTTTGGCAGCTGTTGGAGGAGTATTTTGGGCTACAACATATTATTCAATTGAACCTAGCATGGGAACTCTAATAGGTCTTAAAGCTTTTGCAGCTGCTGTATTAGGTGGTATTGGATCAGTTGTTGGTGCCGTGCTTGGAGGACTTATTATAGGGCTTACTGAGGTAATAGTTGTAGCTTTTTTTCCAGATCTTTCTGGCTTTAAAGATGCCTTTGCTTTTATTTTTTTGGTTTTTATTTTGATTTTTAAACCAACAGGAATTTTAGGCATTAATTTTGAAAAAAGTAGGTTTTAATATGAGTAAGACTAAAAGTTTGCATATATTATTTTTAATTATCTCAATTTTATTTATATTTTTATCTCCACAAATTTTTAATGATTATGGAATGAATATTATTAATCAAATTGCTATTTTTATTATTTTTGCAGTAAGTTATAATCTTATTAATGGTGTAACAGGACAATTTTCTCTTGAGCCTAATGGCTTTGTAGCTATAGGTGCTTATGTGACTGCTTTAATGCTTTTAAGTGCTGAAGCTAAAAATGAACAATTTTTTCTTGATGGACCTAATTCTTTTATTTTAATGATGCATACAAATTATTTTATTGTTGCTTTATTACTTTCTGGAATTTGTGCTTGTTTATTATCTTTGATTCTTTCTTTTGCCGTTTTTAGGGTAAGAGGAGATTACTTAGCAATTGTAACTTTGGGTTTTGGTATTATTATTAAATTATTAGCACTAAATTTTTATTCAATAACAAATGGATCGCGTGGTTTTATTGATATACCGCAATTTTCAAATATTTTTTGGACAGGTTCTATTGCGATTATTTCAGTTATTTTAATTTTAAATATAGTTTATTCTAAATATGGAAGAGCTATGAAAGCCATTAGAGATGATGAAGATGCGGCTAGTGCAATGGGAATTAATACCTTTTGGATTAAAACCTTAGCTTTTGGAACTTCAGCATTTTTAGAAGGTGTCGGAGGAGGTTTATTAGTTTGCTTGCTTACAACTTTAACTCCAGATCAATTTGATTTTTTGTTTACTTTTCAACTTTTAATTATTATAGTTTTAGGAGGACTTGGTTCTACAACAGGAGCTATAATAGGTGCTATATTAGTAATCGGAGGAAGTGAGTGGCTTAGATTTTTGGATGAAAGTATGAATATTTTTGGCTATCAAATTGACGCTATGCCGGGTTTTAGAATGGTAGTTTTTTCTCTTATTTTAATTTTAGTAATGCTTTTTGCTAGAAAAGGTATTATGGGGAATAAAGAGTTAATTGATATTTTATTTTCACTAAAAAAATATCAAAAAAGGAGAAAGAAGTGATTTTAGAATTAAAACAAATTTCTAAAAATTTTGGCGGTGTTCAAGCTATCAATGAAACTTCTTTTAAACTTAAAGAGGGTGAAATTTTTGCTCTAATTGGTCCTAATGGGGCAGGAAAAACAACTTTATTTAATATAATTACAGGAAATTATAAACCAACAAGTGGTGAAGTTTATTTTAACGGGCAAAGAATTGATACATTAAAACCTTACAAAATAGTACATTTAGGTATTGCAAGAACCTTTCAAAATATAAGACTTTTTTCAAGTATGAGTGTGCTTGAAAATGTTTTAATAGGCTTTAATCATAAAATGAAATACAATATTTTAGAAGCTTTTTTGCATATTGGAAGATTTAAAAAAGTAGAAAAAGAATTTAAAAATAAAGCTTATAAAATCTTAGAAGAGCTTGGAATTGAAAAATTAGCAGAAGAAAAAGCTACTAATTTAAGTTATGGACAACAAAGAAAAGTTGAAATTGCAAGAGCTATGGCAACTGAACCAAAATTACTTTTACTTGATGAACCTGTTGCAGGAATGAATGGATCAGAAAGTGATGATTTAGCAGAGGTTATTTTTAAGCTTAGAAATGAGCATAAAATTAGCGTTTTATTAATAGAACATGATATGAAATTTGTTAATAAGCTTTGTGATAGAGTTTTAGTTCTTGATTATGGAAAAACTATTTTTGAAGGAAAACTAAATGATGCTGTTAATCATAAAGAAGTTATTGCTGCATATTTAGGAGATTTTGATGTTAGTAGTTAAAGATTTACACGTTTACTATGGCTTAATTGAAGCGGTAAAAGGAATTGATTTTAAAGTCGAAACAGGTCATATTGTTTCTTTAATAGGTTCCAATGGTGCCGGTAAAACTTCTACTTTAAATGCCTTACTCAATTCTGTAAAAAAAACGGGAGAGGTTAATTTTTTAGGATACGAAACTTCAAGACACCTAACATATACTTTAGTTCAAAAAGGAATAGCCTTAGTTCCAGAAGGTAGAAGAGTTTTTATTAATCTTAGTGTAGAAGAAAATTTAAAAATAGGGGCTTTTAATAATGCTGAAAATTATGAACACTTAAGAGAACAAATGTATAGACTTTTTCCAAGACTTGCTAATAAAAAAAATACATTAGCTGGAAATTTAAGCGGTGGAGAAGCTCAAATGCTAGCCATTTCAAGAGCTTTAATGAGCGAACCTAAACTTTTAATGCTAGATGAACCTTCTTTAGGCCTTGCACCTAAAATAGTAGCAGAAGTTTTTGATATTATTGTTCGCTTAAAGCAAGAAGGGATTACCATACTTTTAGTAGAACAAAATGCTTATTCTGCTTTAAAAATTAGTGATTATGCTTATGTTTTAGAAAATGGACACATAGCTATGCAAGGAATTGCGAAAGATTTAATTGGCAATGATGAAATTCGTAAGAAATATTTGGGACTCTAAGGATAAAAATGAAAAATATTATTAAAAGCATTGGAGATTTAAAAATTTCTATTTTACTTTTTTTACTTTTTGCACTTTTTTGTGCTTTGGCAACTTTTATCGAAAGTTCTTATGGTACTCCAACTGCTTGGGCTATGATTTATGGAACATTTTGGTTTGGTTTAATTCAGTTTTTATTAGGGATTAATTTATTTTGTGGAATGTTAAGATATAAAATGTTTCAAATTAAAAAATTGCCTTTAATGATATTTCATTTTTCTTTTTTATTTATTTTAATAGGTTCTATTATGACAAGATATGGTGGTTTTGAGGGTTTACTTCATATTAGAGAAAATGATTCAAACTCTTATATTGAAAGCTCTAAATCTTTTATCAAATTTTCAGCACTTAAAAATCAACAAATCTATGGAGTAGCATCTGATAAAGATATAGCTGTTTTACCTTTTGCTAATTCTTTAAAACTTGAACTAAATATTGATAACAACAAAGCAATTTTACAATATAAAGACCTTATCTTAAATGCTAAAGTTTCTTATATAGAAGATTTAAATTCTTCTAATGCTTTATTAATCTTAATGCTTGCTAAAAATGGACAAAATCAAGAAATTAAATTAAAGCAAAATGAAATTAAAAATATAGATGGTATTAATTTTTCTTTTATGAATGATGAAGTTAAAGCTCCTTTTGTTAAAATTAATAAAAATTTAGAATTAATTTCAAGCCAAAGATTGAATTTTTTAAGTATGCAAGATGGAGTTAATTCTCATCTTGAAATAGGTTCTAAAGTAAATGCTAAAGAAAAAAGGCTTTATGAAATTAATGATTTAAGTTTTGTTATAAAATTTGCTTCTTTACATGCTAAAGAAATTATAACTGGAGATAATAGACCACAAGATGAGAGTTTTTTGATTTGGTTTAAAAATATCTGGCTTGAAATTTTTAGGACTTTAATTATTTCTTGGTTTGGAGAACCTTATAATTGGAAAGCATCGTGGTTAGAAAATTTAAAACCTTTTGCTATGAGCACTCAATATCAACCACTAACTTTAAATGGTAATAATGCTTTAAAATTTGAACTTTCATATCAGGGTAAAAAACAAGAATTTTATATTTTTCAATATGATAAACCAAAAGTTATTGAGCTTAATGGACAAAAATTCTTTATTTCTTGGACAACTTCTTTTCAAGAATTACCTTTTTCAATTTATTTAAATGATTTTATAATTGAACGATACCCAGGTTCAATGTCTCCGGCTTCTTATGCAAGTGAAATTAGACTCGAAGATAAAAATGCAAGTTTTGATTATAGGGTTTTTATGAATAATGTTTTAGATTATAAAGGCTATAGATTTTATCAAAGTTCATATGATCAAGATGAAAAAGGAACCATACTTTCAGTCAATAAAGATCCAGGAAAAATTCCAACTTATATTGGATATTTTTTATTATGTCTTGGTATGTTTTTAAATTTTTTAAATCCACACTCAAGATTTAGAGTTTTAGCAAAACTTATCAATCAAGATGCTCTTAAAAATTCTGTAAAAATTTTATTATTTACTTTTTTATTTTTAGGTATTAATAAATTACAAGCTTTTGAAAATAATACAAGTAATAATATACCAATAATTAATAAGGATCATGCTAAAAAATTAAGTCATCTTATAGTTCAAAAGCCTAGCGGGAGAATGGTTCCATTTGATACCTTAGCTAAAGAAGTTTTAGAAAAAATTTATAAAAAAACAAGTTACAAAAATCAAGATGCAAGTGCTATAATGCTTTCTATGCTTATAGATGTACAATCTTGGGCAAAAGAGCCGATTATAATTATGCCTAAAAATAAAGCAATTAATGAAGAAATCTCTAAAATTTTAAATATTCCTAGTAAACCTTATATCAGCTATATAGATTTTTTTACTAAAGATAACAATTATGCTCTTTTAAAATATGTTGAAAATGCAAATCGCAAAAATCCAAATACTAGAGGAGTTTTAGATAAAGAGATTATTAAACTTGATGAAAGAGCAAATATTGTAAATTTAATTTTTAGTGGAGAATTGTTTAAATTTATTCCTATTCAAAATGATAAAAATAACACTTGGCTTGCACCTTTCTCAGCTATGCAATTTACCAAAGGAGAAGAAAATTTAATTGTTGTAAATTTAATAAAAAATTATTTTTTATCTGTGAAAAATAGCATTAAAACAAATGATTGGTCCAAAGCAGATGAAGCATTAGAGTTAATTGAAAAGTATCAAGAAAAATTTGGTAGCAATGTTATACCAAACAAGACTAAAATCTCAATAGAAATTTTTACAAACCATTTACAATTATTTGTAAAATTAATCCCTGTATATTTACTAGCAGGTCTTTTACTTTTGATTTTGGTTTTAACTAAAATGCTAAATTCTAATATTAAAATTAATTTAATATTTAAAATTGTATATATTTTAAATATTATTGTTTTTATTGTTCATAGTATAGGATTATGTTTAAGGGCTTATTTAGCAGATCATGCTCCTTGGAGTAATGCCTATGAAAGTATGGTTTATATATCTTGGGCTTTAGCATTATCTGGAATTTTCTTTTCTAAAAAAAGCCCTATAGCCCTTTCTTTAACTTCTATTTTAGCGGGTATAGTCCTTTTTGTAGCACATTTAAGTGAAATGGATCCTCAAATTACAAATTTAGTGCCAGTATTAAATTCTTATTGGCTTACAATTCATGTTTCTGTTATTACAGCAAGTTATGGATTTTTAGGACTTTGTGCTTTACTTGCTATTTTTGTCTTGATTTTAATGTGTTTCCTTAAAAATAAAGGTAAATATAATGCAAATATCTTAAGAAATATTACAGAAGCAACAAGAATTAATGAAATGGCAATGATTTTAGGACTTTGCTTACTAACTGCTGGAAATTTTTTAGGCGCTGTTTGGGCTAATGAAAGTTGGGGGAGATATTGGAGTTGGGATTCCAAAGAAACTTGGGCATTAGTGAGTATATTAGTTTATGCAGCTATACTACACATTAGAATGATTCCAAAATTATGCAATCAATATGTCTTTGCAGTCAGCTCAATGTTTGCTTATTGGGTAATCATTATGACATATTTTGGAGTTAATTATTTTCTAGTTGGTATGCACTCTTACGCTGCTGGAGAAGCTGTACAAATCCCAAGTTATGTTTATTGGGGATTTTTTACAATGATAATTTTAAGCTTACTGGCCTATAGAAAACGTCATTTTATTAGTAAATTATAATGCATCAAATATTTTTTATTATTTTAGTAGCAGCTATTTTACTTTCAATTTTTTTAAGTATAATAGCTTATCTTATTATTAATGATGGTAAAAAAAGTGAAAAAACTAAAATAAAAAATGATAATTCTAATAAAAAAACTAAAATATTTAATACAGATTTAGACAAAATGATAACAACTGCTAAAGATACTTCTTTAACAGATCAAGAGCTAAAAAACCTTGCTCAATTATTTATAAGCACACATAAACTTGGTAGCAAACAATCAAAAGAGTTAGATGAGACAACAAAAAAGAAATTAGAATTTATTACTGCTCTTAGTTCTAATGATAATGCAAGCCCTCAGACTATAAGTTTTTTAAATAAAGAATTAAAGAAAATTTCAGCTTCTTATAAAAAAGAAATTGATGCTTATGAACAAATGGGTCTTGCTAAAAGAAAAATAAAAGAAGATAAAACAACAAGTTCATAAATTTATAATATTTTTCATATATAAAATTAGCTCATCTGCTCCATTTGGTTTTAATATATTAATTAAACCTGTAGATATTTGTTCTAAATTTAAAATTAAAATTGTTTGCAATAACCTATCTTCGTTTAAATTAGACTGTAAAAAAACTTCACATAAATTTTTATCTTTTAAAAATTTAGCATTAAAAAATTGATGATTTTTAGCTGCATATGGATAGGGGATGAAAATAGTTGGGATATTATTAGCACAAAGTTCAAAAAGAGTACTAGCTCCAGATCTTGAAATGGCTAAATCTGCTTCTTGTATTTTGGTATAAATGTTTTTATCAAAAGCAAAAATATCTACTTTTATATTTAGTTTTTCATAAGCTTTCTGGTAAAAATCAAATTCTTTTTCTCCACACTGATGTATAATTTTAATATTTTTTTTACTTAATTTTGGAGCCAATTTTAAAGCCAAAGCATTGATAAAACTAGCACCCTGAGAACCACCTAAAAATATAATTGTTTTAAGCTCTTTTCTTATTCTTGCTGTTTTAAAAAATATTTCATTAACTGGATAAGAGCAAAATATAGGCTCAAAAGCGCTAAAAAAAGCTTTAGAGAAAGGTTTCAAAAGAGAATTTAAAGCTCCTTTTTCAGAATTTTGTTCATGGATAAAAAGAGGGATATGATTAATAATCGCTCCAAAAGATGCTGGAGCTGAACTATATCCACCGGCGCTAAAAACAGCTTTTATTTGATGTTTTTTAAAAATTTCACGACATTTAAAACTAAGTTGTAAAATTTTAAATAAAGATTTAATTTTTGCTATTTTTTTTTGATTAACAACACCTCTTGAATCCAAAAAATATTTTGCTTTAAAACCTGATTCATTTTCAAACCAAAGCTTATCCTGACCATAGGTGCTCCCTATATAAATACATTCTATATTTTGTTTTTTAGCACTTTGCAATAAACATTTAGCTATATTTAAATGCCCCCCAGTTCCTCCACCTGTAATTGCTATCATAATTTCACCTTTTTAGAAATCATTAAAACATAGCCAATTCCTATACAAATAGCCCACATAGAACTTCCCCCGTAACTAAGAAGTGGCACAGCAACACCTTTTAAAGGGGTTAAAGAAATAATACCAAAAGCATTCATAAAAAAAGAAAATAAAAGAAGTAAAGCTATACCTGAACAAAAAATAAAATTTTGTTTTCTATCACATCTTCCAGCAATTCTAAAAATTCTTAAAATCATCCAAAGATAAAGGATGCAAATACAAGCTAATCCAAAAAGTCCAATTTCTTCAGTAATTCCAGATAAAACAAAGTCTGTATGAACCTCGCTTAAAAAACCTAGTTTAAAAATTCCAAGCCCAAGACCTTCTCCAAAAAATCCCCCATGTGCTATAGCATTGAGTGAATGAGAGATCTGATAAGGTTCATTATTAACGCTTACTCTTAAACTTGAGGCAATCCAATTAGGAAATAAAGGTAAAAAGGCATCTTGTATATTTCCCCACCAGCTGATAATTCTTTGAATTCTTCTTTGATTGCTAAAAATTACCATAATACCTATCATCATAATAATAATAGTACTAAAAGCAAACAATCTTTTACTTGTTCCAGCAAAAAAAGCCAAGGCAAGAATAAGAAAAAAAGAAATAACACTTTGTCCTAAATCATTTTGTGTGATATAAATATAACCAATCACTATACTAGCAACTATACAATAAGGTAATAAAATTAAAATTTCGTGTTTAATAGCCTTTTTATTATCATCTATTCTTCTTGTATAAGACCAAGCAAGAAAATAAATAAGTCCTATTTTAAAAAATTCAACTGGAGAAACTGAAATAGGTCCTATTCTAATCCATCTTTTAGCTCCACCGCTAGCTGTAGCTAAAGCGGTTGGCAAAAAAGGTAAAATAATTATACAAATAAAAGAAATTATAAGTAAAGCTAAAATAATTCTTTTCGCATTATTGGCATCAGGATTAAGACGTGAAATAAAAAACATAATTAAAATTCCACTTACCCCAAAAAAAAGTTGTCTTATAAAAAAATGAAATTCGCTATATTCAAAATAAAGTACAGTAAAAGCAGTCAAAGAGTAAGAAAAAACAATACCTATAATAATCAAAACAGAACTTAAATAAAATAATTTTTTATCAGCTAACATTAAATTACAACTTTAAATATTAAAATATTTTTAAATTCTAAAATCATTGTTATGAATATGCTTTCGATTAGAAATTATTAAAATATTTATTATATAAAATTATTACTAATATTTTTATATAATAGATTTATTATTTTAATTAAAAGGCGAATAAATGATACATAAGATTTTAATTGCAAATCGAGCTGAAATCGCCGTAAGAGTTATAAGAGCTTGCAGGGATTTACATATTAAAAGTGTTGCTGTTTTTACAGAACCAGATAAAGAATGCTTACATGTTAAAATTGCTGATGAAGCATATCGCATAGGAACTGATGCTATAAGAGGGTATTTGGATATTGCAAGAATTATTGAAATTGCCAAAGCTTGCAAAGCTGATGCAATACATCCAGGATATGGATTTTTAAGCGAAAATCACGAATTTGCTAAAGCTTGCGAAGATGCGGGCATTATTTTTATTGGACCAAAATCAGAAGTTATATATAAAATGGGCAATAAAAACATTGCAAGAGCTTTAATGAATTCTAATGGAATTCCTATAGTTCCAGGAACTGAAAAATTAAATAATTATTCCTTAGATGAAATAAAATCTTTTGCACTAAAAATAGGTTATCCAGTAATCTTAAAAGCTAGTGGAGGAGGGGGAGGACGCGGAATTCGCGTTGTATATAAAGAAGAAGAGCTTGAAAGTGCTTTAGAATCTTGCAAGAGAGAAGCTCTTAGTTTTTTTAAAAATGATGAGATTTTTATGGAAAAATATATTATCAATCCGCGACATATTGAATTTCAGATTTTAGGAGATAATTATGGTAATATTATCCATCTTTGCGAGAGGGATTGTTCTATACAAAGACGTCATCAAAAAATAATAGAAATTGCCCCTTGTCCTGGAATTTCAGATAATCTTAGAAAAACAATAGGTGTAACTGCTGTTGCTGCAGCTAAAGCAGTAGGATACACAAATGCAGGAACAATCGAATTTTTACTTGATGATTACAATCGCTTCTATTTTATGGAAATGAATACAAGAATTCAAGTAGAACATCCTATTACAGAAGAAATTACAGGAGTTGATTTAATAGTGCGTCAAATTCGTATAGCTGGAGGAGAAATTCTTGATATTGAGCAAAGTGATATTAAGCCCAGAGGATTTGCTATAGAAGCAAGAATTACTGCTGAAAATGTATGGAAAAATTTTATTCCAAATCCTGGAAAAATTAATGAGTATTATCCAGCTCTTGGCCCTTCTGTAAGAGTTGATAGCCATATCTATAAAGATTATGTTATTCCACCTTCTTATGATTCTTTACTTGCAAAACTTATTATTAAAGCAACAAGTTATGATTTAGCGGTCAATAAACTCGAAAGAGCTCTTAAAGAATTTGTTATTGATGGAGTTAGAACTACTATTCCTTTTTTAATTGCAATAACTAAAACAAGAGAATTTAGAAGAGGATATTTTGATACATCTTTTATTAATACTCATATGCAAGAACTACTTGAAAAAACAGAAGATAGACATCAAAACAATAAAGAAGAAGTTATAGCTGCTATTGCTGCAACTCTTAAGAAAATTAGAGAAGAAAGAGAGCATATATGAATTTTTTAGATGATTTAAAAAGCATTAAAAAAGAAATGCAGAAAGAAAATAAAAATTCTATGTTAAATCATAAAAATTTAAAAAATATCCAAAAAAAAGAAGCAAATGAACAAGATAAATCTTTAGAGGAAGTATTTTTAAAAGAAAAAAAACTAATTGATGAATTTAAAGAATTTATTAACGATTCAGATATTAAGAAAATTTATTAATGAATGAAATAGATTTTTGCACCTTAGAAGATCTTTGTCCATATCTTAATGATAGAAATTCAAGAACCGAATATAAATATATATTTAATTGCTCAAAAGAATTAAATCAAGAATTGATCTCTAGAGGATGGAGGCGTTTTGGCAGATATTTTTCAAGACCGATATGTCAAAATTGCAATGAATGTTTAAGTTTAAGAATTAAAGCTTATTTATATAAATTTTCTAAAAACGAAAGAAGAATTTTTAGTAAAAATTCTCAAACAAAAATAATATTGAGAAAACCTACCTTAAGTAACGAGCATCTTTTTTTATATGAAAAATATCATCGTTTTATGGAAAAAAAAAGATCTTGGAAAAGATATGATTTAAATTTTAGACAATATTACAATCTTTATATTGATGGAGCATTTAACTTTGGTTATGAGCTAGCTTTTTATCAAAATGATTTATTAATTTGCGTTGATTTAATAGATATTTTAAATGATGGAATTTCTAGCATTTATTGTTTTTATGATCCTGATTTTTCGCATTTATCTTTAGGAAAATTTTCTCTTTTAAATGAAATAAAACTTGCCCAAAATCAAAATTTAAAATATATTTATTTGGGATATTTTGTTAAAGAGTGTCAATCTTTATCTTATAAAGTCGATTTTATACCAAATGAAATTTTAAAATCTACTAGCACACCTTATGAATGTGCTAATTTATGGGAGAGTAAAGATGCAAGTTGTTCAAACTTTAGAATCGATAAATGTTAATACCGATGATATTACCGTTTTTCATTATTTTAAAGGTTTGATTACTAAAAATTTTTCAAAAGTTATAGGAAGAAAAAATAAGATTTTTTCTTTTTTTGAAGAAAACGAAATTCCACAAAGAAGATACTTTTTAAAAGTTCTTGATCAAAAATATAGAAAAAATACCAATGAAAGTATTAAAAATTTAGACGAAGCGCATTTTAAGACTTTTAGATTAAATTTTGAACAAAATAATGTATTAAAACCGATAATCTTTATAAAAATAGATTTTATCCCAGGAAATATTCTTATGAAATTAAGCTCAAATGAAAAAATTTTTATTATTTATATAAAAAACTATTTTAAAGATTTTAAAATAGAATATAATGAATTAAATTATACTTTAAGTCTTGAATATAAAAATGAAAATACTTTAAAGCTTTTTGAACTTTTTGTTAATGAAAATGAACATTTAAAATATTGTGTAGATTTTTCTATTAATCAAGAAGAATATAAACAATTTTGTGAGAATATAAAAAATAAAGAAAATCTTAAATGGAAATTTAATGCATTGGCCAAACTTTTTAATAATTATTTTGAGACTTTACAATGCACTCCACAAAATGACTTAAGCGAAATAAGACAAAAATATCTTATGCTAGTGAAAATATATCATCCAGATTTTAATCAAGATAAAAGTAAAATGGAAAGATTTTACGCAAGAGAACAATTTGAAAAAATTCAAATTGCTTATAATAATTTAAAAGCGTTATATAAAAATAACGCTTAATTAATCCATTTGTCTTCTTAAAAAAGTAGGGGTTTCTAAGGCATTAATCATTTCTTCGTCATAACCTCCACTTGCTTTTCTAATGATATAAGAGTTTTTCTTAGAGGCATTTTCTTCATTTGTTTTATTGTTAGTATTGTTGTTAGTATAAGTTTTATCTTCAAATCCGGTAGCAATGATAGTTACTTCTACTTTATCCTCCATACTATCATCTGTTGTTGTACCAAAAATAATTTTTGCATTTTCATCAACAATTTCTTCTATGCTACTAGCTGCAGCTGAAATTTCTATCAAAGAACAATTTGAACTAGTTTTAAAATGTAAAATAACGCCTTTAGCACCTTTAATATCCATACCATCCAATAATGGAGATTCAATTGCATTAGCTAAAGCTTCTTCTACGGCATTTTCACCTTGAGCACTTCCAACACCCATTAAAGCTAAGCCTCTATGGCTCATAATAGTTCTAACATCTGCAAAATCGACATTAATATCACCATTATCTAAAAGTATAGAAACCATACCTTTAACAGCACGGGCTAAAATATCATCAACAAGTTTAAAAGCATCTTTGATTCCAATTTTTTTATCAGCAATGCTTAAGAGTTTTTCATTTTGAATAACAAGAATTGAATCACTTTCTTTTTTAAGCTCTAAAAGACCATTTTCAGCTAATTTTTTTCTTTGTTTTCCCTCAAATTTAAAAGGCATAGTAACTACAGAAACAGTCAAGGCACCGATTTCTTTAGCCGCTTGAGCTATTACAGGAGTGGCACCTGTTCCAGTACCTCCGCCAAATCCAGAAGCAATAAAAACGATATCACTTTGACTTAGTGAAGTTTTAATTTCTTCAAAACTTTCTCTAGCACTCTCAGCACCAACTTCAGGAAGCATTCCTGCTCCAAGTCCTTTAGTCTTTTTTTCACCTAATTGAATTTTAGTTTTTGCTAAAGAATTTGATATTGCCTGCGCATCAGTATTTGCAGCAATTAGATCTAAATCATTTAAGCCCATTTTTACCATATGGTTGATCATATTTCCACCACCACCACCGCAGCCTATAACTTTTATTTTAGCACCTTTTGAATGTTGCATTTCCTCTACTAAATATTCACTCATATAAAAACTCTCCCTTAGAATTGATTAATAACTTTATGCCAAAGTTTAGTAAAAACACTTGATTTCTTTTCTTTTATATCTTTAGAATCATATTCTTGTTCTTGTATGAAAATTGTATCATTTTCTTGTAAATTTTTACTAAAATTTTCATCATTTATTTCATCTACATTTTCAATAGCGATATTTTGCTTTATTTGTTTGTTAAAATTTTCAATTTCTCCTTTATATCTTAATTTTTCATTAGAATCTAGCTCATAAGGCGTAAAGTATCCAGCCCCATAAAGACACAAACCTATAGCGCAAGTATTTTCAGGATCTGAAAAAATTTCATTAAAACCACTAATAAGCTCTTTTCTAGCTGTTGCTAAACGTACGGATTTATTATCAAAAGTTGCTGGGGCAAGTTCATCAATTCCGGCTAATTTTGTCATTCCGCCAGTTAAAACTATACCACCACCTATTGAATTTATATAACGATTATCGCTTAAAATTTTTGCTAAAATCATTAAAGTTTCTTCAGCTCTTGCATAAATAACATTTGAAATTACATCTAAAGATACCTCATTAACTTTTCTCTCATCTCCCATAGAAGGAATTTGTATTAAAGCATTTGGTTGTTGGCTTAAAGATATATAGTTTAATTTTATCTTTTCAGCTTCTCTTAAAGGAGTATGCAAAGCCATAGAAAGATCTTGAGTAATATTAATAGAACCAATTTGTAAGCAGCTATTGTATCTTATAGAATTTCCAGCATGAACAATCATATCGCAAATTGCACCTCCCATATCGATAAGAACGGCTCCTAATTCTTTTTCACTATCATCTAAACAAGCAATAGAAGATGCATAACCTGATAATACTATATTATCAACTCTTAAATCTGCTAATTCTACAACTTTTTTGAGATTTTTAATATGAGATTCTTGAGAAATTACTATATGAGTAGATACCTCTAAACGATTTCCATTCATCCCCAAAGGATCATCTACAAATTCATGATCATCTACCTTAAAATTATAAGGTAAAACATGAATTATCTCATATCCATTTGGCAAATTTGCCGTATGCTTTGCAGTGCCTACAGCACGATGAATTTCTTTTATAGTAATTTCGCCTTTTGGGATATTAACAACACCTGTACTATCAACACTCTTGGTATAAGCTCCAGATATAGAAACTACTACTTTGTCATAGTGAACACCTGACATCATTTCAGCACTTTTTACAGCATCTTCTATTGATTTTGATGCAAGCTCTATATTGGTAATTGCGCCTTTTTTTACTCCATTGGTTTTTGCTTTTGCAAATCCTATAACTTTAAGCCCTTCATCATCTTTTTGAGCAATAATTGCACAAGTTTGTGTTGAACCTAGATCAATTCCTAATATATTCAAAATTAATTCCCTTTATAATAAATTTTTATCGGATATTCTTTTTTTAATTGTTCTACCAACTCTTTTTTTAACTCGCTACTTTTTAAAGTTTTTAAATTCTGCTCCAAAACATTTTTATACTCTTTAAATTTTGTTTCATTAAATAATTCTTGTTTATTTATTTTATAAACAACTGCCTTTGTATCATTTAAAATAACATATGAGCTATTTTGATCTGAATTAAAAACATTCATTAAAAAATAATTAAATTCTGTATCATTTAAAATATTTTCACCTAGTTTTTGAGAATCTCTAGAAGAATCTCTACTAACAAAACCTATATTAATCCCTTTAAAATTTCCTATTTTACTTTGAGCTATTTCTTCAATTTTTTTTCTTGATTCTTGATTTAGATATTGCTCTAAAACATCATTTTTTGCTTCTTCAAAAGTTTTCAATCTTATAGGATCTACTTTATTTAATCTAATGATCATAAATCCTTCTTCAAATTCAAAAGGTCTAAGAATTTCATTTTTGGTTGTTTTTGTTAATCTTTCAATTGGATATTTTACATCATCTTTAGTGATATTTATATCTTTTTGAAATGAAATTTTTCCAGATTTTAAATCTAGAAATTTTTTATTTGCAATTTCTTTAAGCTCATTTAAGCGATAATCTTTTATAACTTTTTCTTTAGAACTATTAAAATCTAATAATCTTCCATTAACATCTTTATATTTAAATTTATTATTTTTATCGTTATAAAAATTATAAAGCTCTTTATCGCTATATTGTTTTGTATCAGGTTTTATATAATATAATGAAACTTCGTATATTTTTTCGGTTTTATAGTTTTCTTTCGTTTCTTGCCAAAGTTTCTCAACTTCTTTTTCATTAATATCTATTTTATTTTTATCATAATTTATTACTTCAATATTTAATAAATCTTGCATAAAAAAACTTGAACTTAGCATTTTTAATTCTTCAGTTTGGTTTGATAAATTAAAAATACCATTAAGTTTATCAATTAGCAATTCATTATAAATACTTTGCTCATATTCTTTTGGAGTAAGATTATTTTGTTTTAAAATATTATAGTAAAATGTTTTGTTAAAATCTCCCTGATTATCCTGAAAAAATCTAGTTTTAATTAATTCTTGTATAATTTCATTATTACTAACATTTAAACCTATATCTTTAGCAAAACTAAGCAAAAGTTTATCTTCTATAAGAGAATTTAGCACAATAAGATCGATTTGTAATTCTTTTGCTTTTTGTTCATTGAGAGTATTATTGCTAATTTGATTGTAATAATTATAAATTTGATTATATCTAGTATTAAATTCACTAAATGTGATTTTTTCATCTCCTACAACTGCAACAGATGAATTACGATTAAGATTAAAATCGTAAGCACCCCATCCAACAAATCCAGCGCCTACAAAAGCAATAACACTAATCCATATAGTAACAACAAGATATTTCTTATGATGTTGCATCCAAGTAAGCATAAAACTCCTTGACAATTTTTATAGCTTATAATTATATCGAATTAGTGTTTAAGTGTAGTTTAATTTTATAAATATTTTTAGTATTTTAAAGTTTTTTCGTTATAATTAATCTAAAATTATTTTTACTTAGGATTTAAATTGCATATACCTCATATACCTGTTTTACAAGAAGAAGTTAGCATTATCTTTGATAATCTGACTCAAGGAGTATTCTTAGATTGCACCCTAGGTTATGCAGGTCATAGTAAAATGATACTAAAAAAACATCCGGAAATTTCTTTAGTTGGTTGTGATCAAGATAAAACTGCTTTAGAATTCTCTTCTCATATATTAAGAGAATTTAAAGATAGAATTATATTGCACCATTGTAATTTTAATGAAATTTTAGATAAAGTTGATATTAAAAATATAAGAGGAATTTTAGCAGATATTGGAGTTTCTTCTTTGCAACTTGATCAAAATAAAAGAGGATTTTCGATAAATTCTGATTTTTTAGATATGCGTATGGATCAAGATAAATCTTTAAGTGCATTTGAAGTGGTAAATTTCTATTCACAAGATAAACTTACTTTTATTTTAAAAGAATATGGAGAGTTAAGTGATGCTTGGAATTTAGCACAAAAAATTATTCAAGCAAGAAATAAAAAACAGATTACAAGCGCAAAAGAATTAAAAGAAATTATAGGTTTTAGTAAGGTTAGTTCAAGAAAAATTCAAAAAGCAACTTTAGTATTTCAAGCTATACGCATAGAAGTAAATAAAGAATTAGAGGTTTTAAAAGAATTTTTAACCCAGATTGAAAATTTAAAATTACAAAATTGTATTTTGGCTATAATTAGTTTTCATTCTTTAGAAGATAGAATTGTCAAAAACTTTTTTAAAAAATGGGAAAAAAAATGCATTTGTGATGATAAAATGTTTAAATGCGAATGCAATAAAAATAATAATTTAGGCAAAATTATTAATAAAAAAGTAATTACCCCTAAACAAGATGAAATTAATTTAAATCCAAGATCAAGTTGTGCTAAATTGCGAGCTTTTTATTTTAATAATATGGACTTTTAATGATAGATGATAATTTTCTAAAAGAAAAACAAAGCATTCGTCAAAAAATGCTTAAATACTCAAGAGCAATCAATCAAAGAGAGCCTTTAGATGATGAATTAAAAGAAGAGCTTAGTGATACTGATGATATTTTAAGACGTAGATTTAATAAAAGACGTCAAAATATTTTAGATCAATTTAATGAAGAAGTTAAATCATCTTCTATTAAACCCAAAAAAGCAAATATTTATCTAAAAGAAGATTTAATCAATGTTAAGCTCGAAGAAAAACCTTCTTTAACTAAAAAAATTTTTTTGCATTTAAAGGAAAAAAAAGCTAAAAAAAATACTCAAACCAAAACTAAAAAAACATTATTTTTAAATTTTAAAAAAGACAAAAAAAAAGATATATTAATACCAAAAAAACATCATGATAAAGAAGAAAAAGAAATAAAAAATGAAGATAAAACATTAAATCAAATTTCAAAAACAAATTCTATAAACAATAATTTAAAAAACCAAAAACCACCTTTTTTAGAAGATATAGACAAGCCCTTATTAAATCAAAACTTAAATACCCTAGAAGAAGATACTGAGGCAACAAAAAATACTCTTTTAGAAGGCTTTAGTGATGCAACCAAAGAAGATAGAAATTTAAATTTTAATCATTTATTTTTTGTAGCTTTGTTTATTAGTGTTGTTTTATTTTTATTTATTCCCCAAATTTATATTAGAAATCAAATTTATTATTTAAGTAGAGAAATAGCTATTTTAAGAGCAGAGGAAAGTGTTCTTAATGAAGAAAATAAAGAGTTAAAAAGAAATTTAGAAAATATACGTTTTCAAAATCAAATTTTAGATTATTTAGAATGATCAAGAACAAGTTGTTCAAAAATATATTTTCTAAGTGAATTTTGAGGAATTTGCTCTTTTAAAGCTTGTTTATATATATTTTCTATAGTTTTTGAATATTTTTCATAAGAAAAGCAAGGAAAATGATTATTCCAAGCCTTTTTAATTAATTTTTTTGTTGCAATTTTTCTTATATAAATTTTAAATAAATCAAAACCTATAAAAATACAAGAAGTTACAATAATTGAACTGACAATACTTACATGAAAATCAAGCAAGGTTAAAAAATAATGTGTTGCTAAAAGTAAAGGGAGTAGAATAAAAGCACATAAAACCCCATAATAACAATAGCAATTTAAATTTTTTATTTTATAATTTAACTTCGAACAATCGACCATTATATCTTCATTAAATAAAATATTAGCTTCTAATAAATCTTTAAAAAGCACTGGTTGTTCTGAAACTTTAAAAAGAAAATTAAAACTAAATTGTTTAAATTTATTCATAAATATAAGCCTTATTTTAATCGAAAATGTGAATTTTGGAATTATAGTATTTTTAAAATTAATTATCAATTTAAACTATAATTTTTACTAGATTTATAAAAATTTTTATATTTTTAACGAATTATTAAGTCTTTATCTAGGTTTTTTTATTATAATTAGTTTTTTAAATATAGTTATTAAGGATAAATAGTGCTTCTTACAAAAGCTAGTGAATATGCTTTACTTTCTTTAATTTATATTTCTCGTCAAAACAAATCGCAAGATGTAGACCATATGTCTAGTGAACTTAATATTCCAAAAAGTTTTTTAGCTAAAATTCTTCAAACTTTAGCAAAAGATGGACTTTTACACTCTTTTAAGGGTGCTAAAGGTGGATTTAGTCTTTCTAAAAATCCAAAAGAATATACACTTAAAGAAATTATAAATAGCGTTGAAAAAAAAGAAGTAAGTGTATTTGACTGTAGTGGAGGGATCTGTCCTAATAATAAAGAAGAAAATTGTTTTTTAATGCCTATACTTGTAAAACTTCAAAATAAAGTTGATAATTTTTTAGAATCTATTACTTTAGCAAGTATTATAGAAGATAATGGCAAAAAATAAAATTATAGATCTTGTTTTTCCTTTTTTGGGTCCTTTAATAGGTCCCATTGTTAAAGCCAAAAGTCTTACTATTGTTGGTTTTATAGTTTGTATTTTAGCAATTATCATAGTTCCATTACCAGGGCCAATACTCGATTTTTTCTTAGCCTTAAGTATTGCTTTATCTGTATTAATTATTTTAATATCAATTTACATTCCAAAACCCACAGATTTAACAACATTTCCAACCCTTATTCTAATCATTACTCTTTTTAGACTCTCCTTAAATATTGCAACAACACGTATGATTTTAAGTGAAGGTCAAAAAGGTCCCGAAGCTGTAAGCGAGATTATAGCTGCTTTTGGAGAATTTGTTGTTGGCGGAAATTATGTTATAGGTGTGATTGTTTTTTGTATTTTAGTTTTAATAAATTTTATGGTTGTAACCAAAGGAAGTACAAGAGTATCAGAAGTACAAGCAAGATTTACCCTTGATGCTATGCCTGGAAAACAAATGGCTATTGATGCTGATTTAAATGCAGGACTCATTGATGAACAAACTGCTAGAGCAAGAAGACAAGAAGTTATTGCAGAAGCAAATTTTTATGGAGCTATGGATGGTTCTTCTAAATTTATAAAAGGGGATGCTGTAGCTGGAATTATAATCACAATTATAAATTTAATAGGTGGTTTTTTAATCGGCTCTTTTCAGCATGATTTGTCTTTATCGCAAGCAGCTTCAACTTATACAATTTTAACTATAGGAGATGGACTTGTTTCTCAAATTCCAGGACTTATCACTTCAACTGCTACTGCAATTATTATTACACGTGCAAGTAAAGATGAAGATAATTTTGCAGAAGGAACACTTAATCAACTTTTAAGCGAATATCGAACACTTTTAATTGTTGGTTTTGTTCTTTTTATTTTTGCTTTAGTTCCAGGTTTACCTCATTTTTCTTTGGGATTTATGGCATTTGTGTTTTTAGGACTTGGATATTTAACAAAACAAGTTAAAGAAGGAAAAATCGATGTAAAAGTAGGCAAAAAACCAGTTGCAAATACAGCAAATAATGCAAGCTCAACCCCAGTAGCAACACCTAAAAAAAGCGAGGAAGAGATTATCAAAGAAGAAGAACATAAAATTAATGATATTTTAAAAGTAGAAATTCTAGAACTTGAACTTGGATATGGTCTTATAAAACTTGCTGAAAATGAGCTAACAGAAAGAATTAGATCTATGAGACGTAATATTGCTCAAACTTTAGGTTTTTTAATGCCCAAAATTAGAATTAGAGATAATTTACAACTAAAGCCTAATGAATATAATTTTAAACTTAAAGGCGTGCCTATAGCTAGTGCAGAAATTTATCCTGATAAATATTTAGCTATGGATAGTGGTTTTATAACAGAAGAAGTTGAAGGTATAGCCACAAAAGAACCAGCTTTTAATTCTGATGCACTTTGGATTGATGCGAGTTTAAAAGATGAAGCAACTTTAAATGGTTATATAGTTATTGATCCAGCTAGTGTTATTTCAACGCATATGAGTGAATTGATAAAAGCTCACGCATCAGAACTTCTTACAAGACAAGAGGTACAAAATTTACTTGAAAAACTTAAAAATGATTATCCTGCTATTGTTGAAAGTGCTTTATCTTTAGTTCCTGTAAGCTTAATACAAAAAGTTCTTAAAGATTTATTAAGAAATCAAATTCCAATCAAAGATATGCTTACCATTTTAGAATCAATGAGCGATATTGCAGAGGTTAGCAAAAGTTTTGATATGATTATAGAGCACGTAAGAGCATCTTTAGCTAGAATGATAACAAATATGTATCTTGATGATAAAGGAAATTTGGATATTTTTATTTTAGATTCAGCTACATCTAGCATTTTAATGGAAAATGTTCAATTTAGAGATGGAGGCTATCATTTACCTCTAAGCGTAGCTCAAACGGGCGCTTTAGTGGATACTTTAAGATCTGAAGTTGCTGCAGTGGCTAATGGACGTATTAAACCGTTTATATTATGCGTTGAGCCACAACTTAGAAAATTTATAGCTGATATTTGCTTTAATTTTAATATTAATATTATTGTTTTAAGTTTCGCAGAAATTGCTGAAAATACTAATTTTAATACAGAAGGTATTATTAAAATAGAACTTTAAGGAAAATAATGAAAATTTATCATCTCTCTCATACAGACTTAGATGGTTATGCGTGTCAATTTGTTGTTAATTTTTATTTTAAAAATGTAATTTTTTACAATTCTAATTATGGAAAAGAAATAAATGATAATTTTAGTAATATTATAAAAGATATACAAGATACAAGAAAAGAAAATGAAAAGATACTCTTACTTATCACTGATTTAAATTTAACCCTTTCTCAATGTAAAGAATTTGATGAAGTATGCAAAGAAAAAGATATTAAAATTTTATTATTAGATCATCATCAAAGTGGTTTAGAATGTATGCAGAAATACTCTTGGTATTTTTTAGATAGTTCAAGATGTGCTGCAAAAATTGTTTATGATTTTTTTAGTAAAATTTGTTTCAATGATCAAAAAATGGAAGATTTTATCAATATAGTAAATGCTGTTGATATTTGGCTTAGTAAAGATAAAGATTTTGAACTTGGTAAAGTTTGTTTAGGTCTTATTGCAAACGCAAAAGAAATTAATCGTGTAATGTTTAAAAAGGAACACACTTCTTATATGTTTTATCTTTTAGATCGTGCAAAAACTTTTATACAAAAAGAGAGATCTTATATTTTGCTTGATAATGCTTTACATTTTATTAAAAAAGATTATTTTACAAAAGAATATGATGATACTTTAGCAAATTTAGTTTCTAAATTCATTGTTGAAAAACTACAAAATCATAAAGAAGATTTTACTATTTTTTATGAAAACCATAAAGGACTTTTGACTTCAAATATAGGTAATACTTCAATAATAGGCAATGAATTTTTAATTAATAATTTAGACTATGATTTTTTTCTTGATATTAGTTCAAAAAAAACTTTAAGTATTAGAGCAAACGGAAATTTAGATGTAAGCTTAATGGCCAAAAAATTAGTCGGTGGGGGAGGGCATAAAAATGCTAGCGGTGGATTATTTGCTAATTTTAAAGATAGTACAAATTATAATTATATCAAAGCTCAATTTATAGATTTAATTAAAAGTAAAGCAATTAAAAAGGAAGAAAATGTACAAAAATGATAAAGAACAAGAAATAAAAGATTTAACTTATGAGCTTAATGTTGTTTTAGAAGCAATGCTTTTATATGCTGGAGTAAAAAGAAATAAACTTGAGGAAGCAATTGAAATTTATATAGAAAATATTGATACAATTTTAGAGCATTCTACTAAAGAAGGGGTAGATGAAATTTTGGAAGTTGTTGAATATATTAGAGAACATTATAAGCAACTTTTTATATAATGAAACATCTAATAATTTTAATTTTATCTTATAATTTCATTTTTGCTAATATTTATGAAAATCTAAATGATTTTGCTTATGATAAAAAACCTAATAAAAATATTAGTATTAAAAAAGCAGAGATTTTAAGTTTTTATGACAATAAAAATCCTTGTATTCAACTCTTAATTACAGACAACGAGGTAAGCATTTTAAAAACATTTGATTCTTGTAAAAAATTAAACAATGCCACTTTTTTGGAATTTTTAAATAAAGACTTTCTTTCTCTTTATCAAGATAAACAACTTACACTAAAAAAAGAATTTAAAAATCTAAAAAATGCCATGCAAGATATTATGATTTATTACAAATTACATTACTCATTTTCTAAAGATATCAAGGATATGAGTAAAAATCAAAATTTAACTATTTTAAATATAGATGAAAAAGAAGGTGGTATTTTATTATATAAAATAAACAATCAAGCTTGCATTGGTATAGAACTTCAAAAAACAAACAATAGAATGTCTATGAAAGTCTATGGAATAGAAAATTTAGATAGACAATGTAAAATCTTAATTGATTCGCCTTCTTTTAAAAATCTTTCTTACTCAAAGAAAGATTTTAATTTATATTACTTAGAATAAAAAATACTTTTAATTTTTAAAAATAAAATTTGAAAAAAATTCATTTCTTTTTTTGATAAAACATTGAAAACACATTGATCTAAATCTTTTTTTTCTTGAAAACTTAAATTTTTCATATCTTTCCTTTATAAAATACTGCAAAAATTATTCTATCTAAATAAAACTTTGCTATATATAAAATATATTAATTTATTTTAATTTTAATTGACTTTTTTTCTTTAAAGTTCTATACTTTATTTACTCACAAAAACAAAAAAAGGAGCTTTCCATGAAAAAAACTTCTATAATATTAGCAGTTTTATTGGTTGGAAGTTGTGCTTTTGCACTTGATAAAAATTTAGCTAAAACCAAAGCTCAAACAGGTATTAATTTACCAGAAGCTGAATGGAAGCTACCTGAAGCCTTAAATGAAGATGGCACAATAGATGAAAGCAAAATGCCAAAGTCAAAATATTCTGAAATGGTAATTTTAGGAAATAAAATTCTTAACGAAACTTCAAATTACTTAGGCCCACAAGCAAAAGATAAAAATAAACGTTTTGCTGGTAATAATCTTTCTTGCTCAAGTTGCCATGCTGCTGCAGGAACCGTTCAAAATCAATCAGGATTTGTAGGAATTTGGGCAAGATTCCCACAATATAATGCAAGATCAGATAAGGTTATTACTTTAACCGATCGTATTAATGGTTGTTTTGAAAGATCTATGAATGGTAAAAAAATGCCTGAAAATACTCCAGAAATGAAAGCAATGCTAACCTATATGCAATGGCTATCTCAAGGTATTCCAACTGGCGCAAAAACAAAAGGACAAGGACTAAAAAAAATAGATTTTATTGATAGAGCAGCTGATCCAAAAAAAGGTAAAATTGTATATAATGAAAAATGTATCGTTTGCCATCAAGAAAATGGACTTGGAGTTAAAAATGAAGACAAAGTAGGGGCTTATTATATTTATCCACCTTTATGGGGAAAAGATAGTTATAATACTGGAGCTGGTATGTATCGCTTAATCAAAGCAGCATCTTATATTAAAGAAAATATGCCAAAAGGGAATACTGATTTAACCTTGGAAGAATCCTACGATGTAGCAGCTTATATAAATTCTCAAACGCGTCCTATTAAGATAAATAGAGATAAAGATTTTCCTGATAGAAAAGTAAAACCTCTAGATATGGATGTAGGACCTTATGATGATGGCTTTTCAACTACCCAGCATAGGTATGGACCTTATAAACCTATGATTAAAAATTGATAAACTTTCCTATTAAGTTTTAATAAACTTAATAGGAACTTAAATTTATTTAGTATTAAAAGCTTTTTCTACATTAAAAGGCATAGCCTGATATCCTGTATTTGTTCCGCTAAATCGGATTTGAACTGAGGGTTCTTTCGCTCCCCAGATAAATTCATCAATTTCTGGTTTAGGATCGCCAATGCTTATACCCTTACTTAAATCAAAAGCTATTCCAGCAGTTGCACTATATACCATTATAGAATTTTTATCTTGTTGATATTCCACCAAAGAAGTAACCGGAGAAAACCACTCATTGCCCCTTTCTTTTCCATATTCCCAAATTTGCTCTACTGTTTTATTTTGTTGATCAATCTTATATATAACAGCACGAGAATATTTTTGCGATACAAAAGGTGGTTGTTTGGCTCCTCTTGCATCACCATTATCAAAAACACTTAAATATAAATAACGCTTATTTGATTTTGAGTCAATTCTCCAAGCTGTATGCTGGTGTCCAAGTAAAATCAAATCCACCTTTTTCATTTTCATATCCTGGGCATTTAGAATATTCATCTTCACAAACTATTTTAGCGCCATTAGAATTTATAGGTTGCAAAAGATATTGTTGAAATTTCTTACCCCATCCTTTATGAGTTCCTAAAATCCATTTGATTTTTTTATCTCTACCTATTTTAACGATAGCACTTTGGTGACGACTTGAGATGATAATACTATCATCACTTGGATCATAATCTACACTATTTATATGAGCCCAATTTCTACCTATACCTGTTCCAGCTATATCACCAAATTGATTATTTTCATCCATTTTTGCGAGCTCTTCATCACTTAAAGTCACTCCAGCCTTATTGGCATCTATATTTAAACACACAGCTCCTTGATCAAGGGCTTTTATAATAGTACTTCTATAGGGATCTAAAATATCATATAATCTCCAATCATCTACTACATTACCATTTTGATCAACTTCAACTACAACATCTCTAACACTTCTTACATTTTTGCCATCAACTCTTTTAACATTTGCAGAAGCTACACGTAAAAGATAATGACCATTTTGCATATTATCCATAGCATGAGAAAAATCAATATAGCCCAAAGGCAAAGCTCTATTAAAAATTTCCCTCCCCATAACATCATATTTTACATATCTTTGACCAAAACCCCAACTTAAAGCTCCATCTTTATTTTGCTTAAAACCCATCATAATGCCACGATTATAGATATTATTCCAATCCATAAGCTTATCATTATCAAAATACCATCTAATTTCACCTTTGGTATCAATAATGAAAACATTAGAATTTTCATCCCATTCTAAAGCTCCGCCAATTGGATTATTCCATATAGCTTGAGAACCTTTTCCTAATTGTTTGCCAGGCGTATTATTTATAAGATATAATCTATCATTAAATTTCTCATCCATTTTTATGATATTAATACTACCAAAAGGAGAGCCGGTTTGAGCACTATTACCGCTTGGCATTATACTTACTGCGGGAGTTGTTATCTTGTAAATTTCATCAACAATTTTTTCGCTTTTATTGGCCGATACTTTAGTATAGCTTACTTTTACATTATTTAAATAAGAAGGATAAAGACCAAAAATAGGGATTCCTCCATAAGTTTTAGCCATATTTTCACTCACACGATAAGAAATTGTTTGTCCATTTGGTTTAGGAAGTATAGTAACTTTTATATCTTTTAAAATATATCCGCCATCCATTATAATAGCAGTTAAAGGAGATAGATTATAAGGATTAAGTTTTATAGCACCAATTTGCCCTTGAATTTGCCAATCAATCTTAGATCCGCTTGGACTTCCTATCGCCAATAAAACATTTGGGGTAATTAAAGTTGTACTCGTTACTAAAACTATTGCACAAAAAGATTTATTTAATTTCATTTTTATTCCTTAATTTATCAAAGCAATAACACAAATTTATGCATTTTTAAAAATAAACTTATCTCACAATTATCATTGATACTTACTAAAACTGGTGTTCTTGATTTTCCAGTAATTTTTAATGTAACAATAAATATAAAAATAATTATTGCTAAAACTCTTGCTCTTTTTTTACTAAAAACAAAAGAAATAAACATTAAAAAGAGCATTATAAAGCAACATATAAAAATTATAAGACAACACATTGCCATATTAAGAAATTGCCATTTTGGAATTAAATACCACCCATTACTATAAAGCCCATCTTCAAAATTTGGTGGATTTCCAATGAAAATTTTCTGAAAAAAACTAAGAGTAGCATAAGCAGACTCTGGGACAACTGGAGCATCTATTCCACATTCTCCACTAGGAAGAAACCATTGTGGAAGCCATTCATATAAATGCAAATTAAAAGGATAAATAGGAATTTCTCTGCATCCACTAGTTCCAGTAAAAGGGTTCCCAGAATGAACGGCTTCATGTATATGATTTAGAAGCAAACAATGTTCAATTCCAAGCCAAATTCCATAAAATCCAAAAGTATAACCAAATATTTTAGCAATATCACTTTTAGGACTTATGAAAACTATAATAGCACCAAGAGCTATAACAAGCATATCAAAACGTATATAAACACATTGTTCGCAAGGTTCCATAAAAAGATATTTTTGAAAAAGAAAATGTGCTATAAATACAAGTGCTATAGTTATAAAAATAATTATAGCCCAAGGCATTCTAGTATCTTGCCATTTGCAAATTTTTTCTAAAAAATTATAGGACATAATATAACTCCTATAATTTACTAAGTTCTTCTATAGCCTTGATAAGAGCTTGTGGAGATGTAATTGCTTGTGGTGTAATTTGATATTTTCCATTTACAACAAAACCTGGAGTTCCATAATTTTTAGAAATATCATTTGCATATTCATATGATTTTAAAATTTTATTTGCTTCATCGGTTTTTAAAAAAATTTCTAAATCATTTTTAGTTACACCCATAGCTTTTAATCCAACATCATAAAAAGCTTCTGGATTTTCTCCATTTTCCCATCTTTCTTTCTTTTTAAAGTAAGCACTAAAATATGCATCAGCAACTTTATAAGTAAAACTATTTTGATCTGTAGAATCTATATTGTTTTCTTTATCTTTAGCATACGCAAAAGCAAATACTTCATTGGCTTGTTTACCATAATCTCCCATAGAACTTACAGGATAAAAACTATAATTTAAATTTGGAAGCTTTTCTTTAATTTTTTCAAGGGTATTAAATTTATGATGATCATAACAATGTGTACAACGATAAGAAAAAACTTCTATAACAGAATTAGGAACACTAGGAATAGGGGAGTGTAATACTATATATTCCTTTCCTTCAGTAAGGGCGCTTGCATTAAAGTGCAACAAAAAAACCGCTATAGTAGAGAATTTAACAATTTTGCTAAAAACTTTCATACAACCTCCTTTAAATTTCAATCTCAATAAATACAATTTAAATAAAAATAAAATATTTATTTAAAAGATTGTTAATGTTTATTTTAGAACTATTCACTTAATATAATATTAAAAAATACTTTAAAAATTTTTCAAATAAAAATATTAAAAAAAATGTTAAAAATATTACACTATTTTTTATGGATAAATAATTT
>NZ_JAENKS010000039.1:0-6003 GCF_016598975.1 Campylobacter sp. 2018MI34 | reverse complement strand
AAACTATCATCAATATTTTGAGAATCTAAAAATACTAAACCACAATCACAGCATTCTAAAATTTTAATATTTTGATTATCTCTGACTTTACCCTCTCTTTGAAAATTTTTTTTGCTATTGCATAAATAACATTTCATTTTTAATCCTTTATATTAAATAAAATTTTTATATAATTCTGCTACATAAGGTTTTTTACATTTAGTTTTCATTTCTATAGGAATAGTTTTTATAAACTGAATAAAATCAATAATATTTATATCTGGATTTATCTCTAGCAAGTAAGTGGCAAAATTTGGATGGCAATGATATAATGCTGTAACAAAATAATAAGGATTATAACCCCACTTTTGAGTTTTCTTTATAGGTTCAATATATAAATCAATACATTCTAGTATTTTTATCATGTCATATTTTATACCTTTAACACTATTAAAATATTGAGCAATTGCTTCAGTATATAAATTTCCTGCACATCTTCCAATCCCTTCAAGTGAAGAATCGACCATTAAAATTCTATCTGTTTTATATTCAAATAAATCCTGAGCACAAGCAAAAGACATTCCAGTATTATTGTGAGAATGAAATCCTATAATACATTCTTTGTTAGCAATAGAATCAATTATTTGAAAATATTTTTTATTATCATCTTTTGTCATATAGCCAAAACTATCTACTATAGAAATTCCGACAGGGTTTATTTTTGCAATTTTTCTGATTAACTCTTCATACTCATACAAAGTATAATCTATAGTTACCATTGGTTGTAAAAATGTTGAATATCCACTATCAATACTTTTTTTAGCAATCTCTAATGCCTCTTTAATTTGATGTTTATAAAAAACAACTCTAATGCCATCTATAGACTTTCCTGAAAAGTTTGTAATGTCATTAGCTGAAAATTGAGTTACATCAATCATAGCTAAAAATTTACTATTTTTTTTATCAGTTGGTAAAAAATTTTCAATTTTTTCTATAGTGTTAAATATACTTTTATTATTTATATTTATATCTTTATTTAAATATCCACATTCTATAAAGTCGATATTTGCTGATGATAATAATTTCAATATTGATTTTATATCTTCATCTTTAAAATTCCAATTATTAATATAACCACCATCTCGTAAAGTACAATCAAGTAATTTAATTTCTGCCATAAGTATCTCCTTTTAAAATTTTTACAATAACACTTGCTAACTCAAAATCCTCTTCTGTATTAATATCTATAGATTCAATAAAAGATACTTCAACAATTTTTGGATTTATTCCTACTCTTTTCTTGTATTTCATGAATACTTCTTTTTTAAAAACATATACACCAGATGTTTCTCTATAAATAATTTCCAAATCTTGACTTCTTGGAATTAATGCGGGATTAAAATTTAATGGTTTAAATTTACTTGTCCATAGATAATCTTGAATTTTAATAGCAGTAAATGAAGAATCATATCCGTTATTTATAACATTTTCAAGACATTTTAGAATACTATTTTCTTTTAAAAATGGAGCAGTCGCATGAGAATATATATAAATATCAGCATTAATTACTTTCATAAATTCTTGAAAAATTTCTGTAAAGTTTGTATTATCTCTATCTAATTTTTTTGATCTTTCTAAAAAAATAATATTATTATCAATAAAATTATTAATTTTTTTATCACTACAATAAACATAAATCTCATTTATATTGTCAATTTTCTTTAATACTTCTAGGTTATACTGTAACAAAGGTTTTTGATCTAATAATCTGATATTTTTATTTGGGCATCTTTTATTATTTAATTTTATTGGCATTACGGCAACTATTTTCATTATTTTATCTCTCTTTTGCTTTTTATTCTTTTTATTTCAAGATGTAACCTAATATATTTTTTATCAGCTTACCTTAGTTTACAAGTAAAATATTCTTTTTCTTTTAAACTTTCTAGTATATTACACTTTGTATTTTTAAAACTAATCTTATAATGACTTGATGTAAGAAAATTAATCTTTAAAAGATTAGTAAATTTATTGATATGCTTTTTGATTTTTATAAAATCACACTGAAATTTATTAGTATAAAAATTTAAGGAAATAACGATTGGATTATTTTTTTGAATAAATTCGATAATTTTATTATTATAACTTCTTAAAGAATTTCCAAGTGCTAATAATAAAATATTATAACTTGTTTCAATCATTTTATGTTCATCTAAAAAAGGTGAAGAACACAAGTAAATGCCAAATGTCCTTCTTGAATAATATCTGTTAAATATATCAAAAATTTCTCCAAGTAGATATCCTTAATTTCTACTTGAAAATACATATTTTCAAGTAGAAATCTTGTAAAAATATAGATTTTTTTACAAGATTGCATATTTATTAACGCAAAATATCTTATAATAAAGATAATAAATATAAAAAATATTACTTGAAAATATGTATTTTCAAGTAGAAATAGATCAAAATTAGGCAATTATAAATGAAAACAGTGGCATTTATTCCAATTAAATTAAACAATGAAAGAATACCTGGAAAAAATTTAAAAAAATTCTATGATGGCACACCATTAATTTATTTTGTTCAAAATACTTTACTTCAATGTAATAACATTGATGAAATATATGTTTTTTGCAGTGATGAAACAGTTTGTCCTTTTTTATTAGATAGAATTAAATTTTTAAAAAGAGATAAAAAATTAGACACCAAAGAAACACTTTGTGGAGATTTAATATCTGCTTTTATCAAACAAATCAATGCAGATATATATATTATGGCACATGCAACTTTACCTTTCGTTCAAGTTGAAACTTACAAAAAATGTATAGAGGCTGTTCAATCTGGGAAATATACTTCGGCTATGCCAATGGATAAAATACAAAATTTAGTTTGGTTTCAAAATAAACCTTTGAATTTTGAAATTGATTACATACCTAGAACACAAGATATGATCCCTGTATTTTCAGAAATTTCATCTCCGTGTGTATTTAAAAAAGAAATTTTTGAAAAATTTGGCGGAAGAGTTGGTGATAATCATTATATTTACGAAGGAAATAAAATTGAAGCAATTGATATTGATTATCCAGAAGATTTTGAATTTGCAAATATAATTTATAAATATTTAATAAAAAAGGATATACATTGAGTCATCTAAAAATTCTAGATTGCACTTTAAGAGACGGTGCATATTTAGTAGATAAATATTTTGGAAATTTAAATATAAAAGGAATTATTCAATCCCTTGTGAATGCTAATATTGATATTATAGAAATTGGTTTTTTGCAAAACGAAGGATTTGGAGATGGTAAAACCGTATTTAAGCAACCTTTAGATGCCTTTCGATTTTTACCAAAAAATACTAAAAAATCAAATTTTGCCTTATTGGCTGATTATTCAAGATATGATTTTAATCAGCTTCCAAAATATAATAATTCTCCTATAAACTCAATTAGAATTTGCTTTTTTAAACATGAAAGATTTAAAGCTTTAGAAGTCGCTAAAGATACTATAAAAAAAGGATATCAAGTATTTATACAGCCTGTAGATATTCTTGGATACAATGATAAAGAATTAATTGAATTAATTGAGCTAGTAAATCAAACAAAAAGTTATTGTTTGTCTATAGTAGATACATTTGGTTCAATGTATATTGAGGATTTAAGAAGAATATATTATCTTTTCAATTTTAATTTGAAAAAAAATATAAAAATTGGATTTCATTCTCACAATAATCTTCAACTTTCAAGTGCATTATCTCAAGAATTTGCTAGAATAACTCAAAATGAAAGAAAAATTATTATAGATACTAGTTTGAATGGTCTTGGAAGAGGTGCTGGAAATACTCCAACCGAACTTATTGCCTTATATGCAAATCAAAAAATGTCAAACCATTATCTTATTAATTTCATATTAGATTGCATTGACATCTATATAACCCCAATTTCATCAAAATGCAATTGGGGTTATAGTTTGCCTTATTATATTGCTGGAATGTTTGGAGCTCATACAAATAATATTATTTATTTACTAAAGAAAAACAATATTTTATCTAATGATATTGCACAAATTTTATCAATAATTGACAATGAAAAAATAAAAAGATATGATTATGACTTATTAGAAACATTATATTTACAATATATTAATAAAAATATTGATGATTTAAAAGATTTTGAAAATCTAGGACAAATATTAAGCAATAAAAATATTTTAATTTTGGCACCAGGAATTTCTCTTTATAAAGAGCAAGATAAAATATTACGATATCAAAAAGAAAAAAAATGCCTTTTGATAAATATTAATTTTATAGATGATAAGTTTAAAAGTGAGTTTATTTATACAAGCAATTTAAAAAGATATACATATTTACAACATAATCCAAATTTTTTAAAATATAGAAAAATTTTACTTTCAAACATAAAAGAAGAAAAAGATAACAACACTTTTAAAATAAATATTAATAGAGTTATTAAAAAAGGTTGGAAAAATTTAGATAATTCCATTATTTTATTGCTCAGGCTTTTAGATAATTTTAATCTAAAATCTTTGACTATAGCTGGATTTGATGGATTTAATTCAAAAGAGAATAATTATTTTCAAGATGATATGGAAAATAATTTTACCAATCAAGATACAAATCAACTAAATAATGAATTAGAATCTATGTTTTGTGATTTTTTAGAATATAGAAATTCAACTTATAAAATTCATATTATAACTCAAACCTATCTTAATTTACCAAATGGTATAACCCATGTTAATCATATTTGATCTTGATGGAACACTAATTGATCCCGCTAAAGGCGTTATTAAAAGTATTAATTATACTTTAAAGAAATTAAATCTAGGTATCTTGGATAATGAAATAAAAAAATCATTCATTGGACCTCCTATTTATAATTCCTTAAAAAACACTTTTAATCTAGATGATAAAGAAGCTTTCAAAGCTACGGAAATTTTTAGAAATATATATAAAGAAAAATTTCTTTATGAAGCAAAAGTTTATGATGATATTCCAAAATTATTACAAACACTTAAAGAAGATAATCATCAATTAGCTGTAGCAACCTATAAAAGACAAGATTATGCAGAATTAATTTTAAAACATTTTTATCTTGATATATATTTTGATTTTATCAAAGGAGCTGATTTTGAAAGCAAGTTAAATAAGAAAGATATTATAAAATTATGCTTAAAAAATTTTAATACAAATAATGCAGTTATGATAGGTGATACCACTCACGATGAAAGAGGTGCAAAAGAATTAAATATAAAATTTATTAGCGTATCTTGGGGATATGGATTTAAACAAGATCAAGCAGATGTGAATCATGCTTTGGAAATAATAAATTTTTTAACAGATATAAACTAAAAATGGCCATTATTACTAAAACAACTAAAATAAAATATTTTTGCAAAAATAAAGATGTTTTGCTTTATATTGATTCTGTATTTTGTAAAAATAGCATAATTCTACAAGAAATCTTAAAATTAACACCAGGAATAAATCGAAAAAAAATATTAACAAATAATATAACAGTTTATGAACAATGTTTATATACAAAACAAATAAAAGATTGCTTTTTAGAGAGTCATAAAAAATTTATAGATATTCAGATTTGTATTCAAGGATATGAACAAATAAAATTTACTAATTCTACTTTAATAAAAATAAAACAAAATTACAACCCAAAAAACGACTGTATTATTTATCATATAAAAAATAAATTAAAGAAAACTATTATGAAAAAAAAGCATATCGCAATATTTTTTCCAGATGATGCACATATGCCACTAATAAAACAAAAATATATATCAAAAATTTATAAAATTGTTTTAAAAATTCCAATTGAATTTTTAAATGATTTTAACACCAAAAGGAGTCAAAATGAAATGTTATTTATGTGGTTGCGAAAAACACGAAAAAAGAGCAGATGATGTAAGAGAGAAAACCGGAATCAAAGTTCTAGAATGTAAAAATTGCGGACTTGTATTTTTAGAAAAAAAAGAAATCAATGAAAATTA
>NZ_JAENKS010000038.1:0-7181 GCF_016598975.1 Campylobacter sp. 2018MI34 | reverse complement strand
AACCTATAATATACAGAGATTGGAAAAAACTGAGTTGTATAAAATATACTATGTTCTAATCGAGAAATAATATTAGCAATATTTAAAAAACGAATATTAAAATTAGAATTAGAATAATACGAAATAATAATGTTTTTTTTATATTCTTCTAAATCATCATTAAATAATACTATTATATCATAAGCATTGCTTGATAGTGAATTTCTTTTCAATGATTCCAATGTTACACACAAATAATTTATATAATTTTTATCCACACTAAAAACTATGCCGACTTTATTATCAAACAACGGATCTAAACATTCAAAATAAATATCTTTTATTTTATCAATCATTATATATCTTTCAATTCAAATTTCAATACCCTCTCAACAGCTTTATCCATATCATAGTATTTATAATCCCCAAGCCTACCTAAAAAATACACATTTGTAAGTTTAGTACCTTCTTCTAAATATCTTTTATATAATTTTTGATTTTCATTATTAGGTATAGGATAATATCTTTCATTTTTTTCTTCTTCATACTCACAAGGAAATTCATAAGAAAGTATGGTTTTGTTAGACTTTTCATCAAGATAATATTTATACTCAACACTTCTTGTAAAATCATAATTTTCAGGATAATTTATTTGTGGACCTGATTGCATATATTTTTTATCAAAAGTTTCAAATACTATATTTAAACTTCTATAAGGTAATTTTCCAAATTTATAATCAAAAAATTCATCAATTGCACCAGTATAAAATAATCTTTCGTATTCTATATCTTTTTTTATATCTTTAAAATCAGTATTTAATTTTATCTTTATTAAAGGATGATTAATGATATTTTCAATCATCTTAGTGTAACCATCTTTTGGTATAGCCTGATAAGTATCTAAAAAATATCTATCATCGCGACTTATATACACAGGAACTCTTGCACTTACTGAAAAATCAAGCTCTTCAGGTTTTACACCCCATTGTTTTACCGTATAGCCTAAAAAAACCTTTTTATAAATATATAAAGCCAAAAATTCTAAATCTTTATCGTTTGTATTTTTCAATTCTAAAATAGGAATTTTAGAATTGAAAGTAAATTTGCTTACTAATTTTTGTTCAAGTTCTTTAGCTAAATATTCTGGAAAAACTTTATATAAGGTATCAAGATTAAAAGGAATATTAACTTCTTTACCATCTATAAAAGCCTTTACTCTATACATAAAATAATGCCATTTTGTGAAACGACTTAAATAATCCCATACTTCTTTTATACTAGTATGAAATACATGAGGTCCATATTTATGTATAGTTATATTTGTATCTTTATCTTTATAATCATAAACATTTCCGCCAATATGTTCTCTTTTGTCTATGATTAAAACTTCTTGTCCTTTACTAGCTAAACGTTCTGCCAAAATAGCTCCGCTAAGCCCACAACCTACAATTAAATTTTTAACTTTTTTCATCTTAATACTTTCTATTATTTTCCCATTCCCAAGCACTTTTAATAATATCTTTAATATCAGTATATCTTGCTTCCCAAGATAAAATTTCTTTTGCTCTTTTATTATCAGCGTATAATCTTGCAGGATCGCCGATTCTCCTTGGTGCATAGTTTATAGGGCATTTTTTATTACTTACAATTTCAGCTGCACTAATCACTTCTTTTACGCTTGTTTCTATACCTGTTCCAAGATTAATACAACCACTAAATTTATGCAAATTTTCTAAAGCTAAACGATGAGCAAGGGCTAAATCTTCTACGTGAATATAATCTCTTATACAAGTGCCATCTTTAGTATCATAATCATTGCCAAAAATATTTATAGCTGGAATTTCTCCTTTTATAGCTTTTAAAACCAAAGGAATTAAATGGGTTTCAGGCTCATGGCTTTCACCAATAAGTCCATCCTTACTTGCACCTGCGGCATTAAAATATCTTAAAGAAATATGCCTTAAACCATATGCTTTTTCATAATCAGCAAAAACTTGCTCTATCATAAGCTTAGTTCTTCCATAAGCATTAATAGGGTTTTGAGGATGTTTTTCATCAATTGGGGTATATTTAGGTTCTCCATAAGTTGCACAAGTACTTGAAAAAACTATATCTTTAATATTATTTTCAAGCATAATATTTAAAAGATTTATAGTTCCTATAACATTATTTTGATAATATTTTGCAGGATTTAAAACACTTTCACCCACATAAGCAAAAGCTGCAAAATGGACTATTGCATCTATTTTTTGTTGTTTAAAAACACTAGATAAAGAAAAATTATCTAATAAATCAGCGTGAATAAATTTCGCTCTTTTATCTACAGCTTGTTTATGACCATAAATAAGATTATCTATAACAACACAATTATAATTATGATCTAATAAATGCTTTAAAGTATGCGATCCTATATAACCTGCACCGCCTACAACTAAAATATTTTTCATCTTCCAACACCTTGGTATTCAAAGCCCAATTTTATAGCTTCATCTTTATTGATTAAATTTCTTAAATCAACAATTTTTTTATGTTTTAATAAATCATAAGCTTTTTTCAAATCAAGATTTGCAAATTCTTTCCATTCTGTTAGTATAGCTATCACATCAGCATCTTTGATAACTTCGTACATAGAATTAGCATAATTAATTTTATCTCCTAGAATTTGCTTAGCCAATTCCATTGCTTTTGGATCATAAGCACAAATTTGAACATTTTTTTCTAAAAGTTTAAAAACAATATCTACAGCAGGACTTTCTCTACAATCATCTGTTCCATCTTTAAAAGCAAGGCCAAGTATAGCTATTTTTGGATTTTTAATATCTTTAACACTATTTAAAATTCTTTCACTCATTTGATTTTTACGTTTTTCATTGCCTTTAATAGCTGCATTTATTAAAGTTAAATCTATATCATTTTGTTTTCCCATAAAAGCCATAGCTAAAGTATCTTTTGGAAAGCAAGAACCTCCATATCCTGGACCTGGATTTAAAAAACGATTTCCTATTCTAGTATCAAGCCCTATACCTTTAGCTACTTCTAAGATATCAGCTCCTGTTTTTTCACAAAAATTTGCCATTTCATTAATATAATGAATTTTTATAGCCAAAAATGCATTTGAAGCATATTTTATAGTTTCTGATGAGCGACGACTTACAAAGAGTAATTCATTTTTTCCTTTAAAAGGCTCATAAAGTTTTTTTATAACTTTTTTTGCTTTTTGTGAATTGGTTCCTACTACAATCCTATCAGGATTAAAAAAATCATATACAGCAAAACCCTCTCTTAAAAATTCAGGCAAAGATACAACATCAAATTCTACATTTGGATTTTTTTTACGGATTAAACTCTCTATATCATCACCTGTACCAACTGGAACGGTAGATTTTGTAGCAATTACTGTATATTTTGTTAAATAATCTGCTAATTCTGTTGCAGCTGCGTGAATGTATTTCATATCAGCTTCTTTTGTAACTGGGTGTGGTGGAGTTCCTACAGCTATAATTACCAAATCTGCATCTTTAATACCTTCTTGCATAGAAGTTGTAAATCTTAAACGTTTTTCTTTTATATTTTTATGAAAAAGCTCTTCGAGATTATCTTCAAAAATTGTTAATTTTCCATCATTTAAAGCATCTATTTTTGATTTTTCTCTATCTATGCAAATGACATTATTACCAAGTTCTGCTAAACCAACACCTGTTGGAAGCCCTACATAACCTGTTCCTATAATCCCTATTTTCATATCTTGCTTATCCTTTAAATTCTGTAATCTTTTCTTTAAAATATCTTATGGTTTTTTCTAAACCTTCATCTAAATTTATCTTTGGTTCCCAGTTAAATCTAGCTTTAGCTAAAGAAATATCAGGTTTTCTTTGAGTTGGATCATCTAAAGGTAAATCTTTATAAATAATCCTTGATTTAGAACCTGTTTTTTCTATAATTTTTTGTGCTAATTCTTTAATAGTAAATTCACCAGGATTTCCTATATTTATAGGACCTTGAAAATCTTTTGAAGAATTCATTACTTTAATAATAACATCAATTAAATCATCCACATAACAAAATGAACGTGTTTGCGAACCATCTCCATAAATAGTAATATCTTTTCCGCTTAAAGCTTGACAAATAAAATTACTCACTACTCTTCCATCGTTTGGATCCATATTTACGCCATAGGTATTAAAAATTCTTATAACTTTAATATCTACATTTTCATGTCTATGATAATCAAAAAATAAACTTTCAGCACACCTTTTTCCTTCATCATAGCAAGCACGAATTCCTATAGGATTTACATTACCTCTATATTCTTCATTCTGTGGATGTATTAGCGGATCTCCATAAACTTCCGAAGTAGATGCTTGTAAAATTGTTGCATTATGTTCTTTTGCAAGTTCAAGCATATTTATAGCACCATACACACTTGTTTTAGTTGTTTTTATAGCGTGTTTTCCTTGATAGGCAGGTGGAGAAGCTGGGCAGGCAAAATTATAAATTTGATCAAGTTTTTGAGTGATTTTTAATGGCTCACAAATATCATGTTCTATAAAAATAAAATTTTCATTTTTTAAAAGTTCTTTAATATTTTCTATTTTTCCTGTATAGTTATTATCTACGCAGATAATTTTATTATTTTCAATAAGCAATCTTTTACATAAATTTGAACCCAAAAATCCTGTTCCACCAGTAATTAAGATAGTTTTCAATATATACCTTTTGATTTGTATTAAAAAATTTTTATTATAGTTTAAATTAGATTAAATTACAATATATTCTAAAAATTTTCCTAAACGATAAGAATAATGTTTTTTGATTTTTTTACTTTCTAAATCTTCATCAAGAGAAAAAACGATAAAAGGAAAATCTTTTATCGTTTTTTCAAATAATTTCTCTTCATTTTTAATTTTTAATTTTATTTTTTTAATATTAAAAATAATTTTTGCTAAACCTGCTAAATTTTTATAATTCATTAAAACAAAATATCCTAAACGATAAGGCAATTGGTATTTAAGACATTCTGCCTTGCTTAAATGAAATTTCATAAAATAATTTTTTAACTCTTTTAGTTTATTTTTGAGCAATAAAGGATCTTTGTTTATAAAAAAAATAATTAAAGTTTTATCAAGTAAAGTAGGCAAAAAAATTTGTTCAACAAGAGTTGATATTTCACTATTTAAGTTATATTTTAAAATTTTTATTAACTCTAAAGAAGTTAAAATCCAATTTATAGACATTTGATATCTTTTTAATTCATAAGTATTTTTATCAAACTCTAAATATAAAGAATATAAATAAGAGCTAGAATCTATATTGTATTGTTTTTGATTGCTTATACTAGTTTTTCTGACTCGATATATATATTTTTTTTTAGGATATATATAAATACTACTAGCCATAGAAAAAAGTGCTATACCAAAATGATGATCCTCATGGATGATCTGATTGATAAATTTAATATTTATTTTTTGCAAAAAAGTAAAGTCAATCATTCCTTGCCAAGCATACCAAAATAAATAATTACCTATTTCCCTAGTCCTTTTTAACCATTGCAAAGGAGTAATGATTTGTTCTTCTGTGTAATTATAAATTTCCATTTGAGTCGCTTTATTTTTATTTAAAAACTTATAATCAAACCAAAGAACATTAATCCCATTCATTCTAGAAACACATTTTTCTATACAATCAAGCTCCCAATAATCATCAGAATCTAAAAAGATAATATAGTCTATACTAGGGTAAATAAAATTAGTCAAATCTTTAGTAGTTTTAAAAGCTTTGCAACTTTTATATACCCTATAAATTTCATAAGGATTATCACCTTCTATATTAAATTCTATTAAAGAATTTTTTTCTAAAATTTGAGTTTTGTTTTTAAATGTATATTCTCCGCTAAAATATTCTATGCCAACATTTTTAGCAGAACTATGACCACCATTTTTTTTATCAAAAAGTATTAATCTTTCATCTTTTAAAGTGTATTCTTTAGCTATATTAAATGAGTTTTTATCTGTACTACCATCATTTACAAGTATAACTTGTAAATTTTTATAAGTTTGATTAATAACACTATCTAAACATTCTTTTAAGTATTTTTCTACATTATAGATTGGGATAACTACACCTACTGTTTTATTCATCTTTTACCTAAAATATTTTCTTTTTATTCTAAAAAATCTTTTTTTTATACTATAAAAAACACTATTATATTTTTTATAGTATTTACTAGGATCTTGAACAATGCAAGAAATTTCAGATATTTCACTAACTTTAAACACTGTTTTATTTAACTTATCATAAATAAGTGAAAAATCTTGTGAAAATTTATATAAAAATTCTAACTTATACTTATCATCAATACGCTTTAAATTCCATGAATATATTTTAAATTTAAAATAATAAAAAACATCTTGCAATCTATTTTTAAGCTCTAAATTTTTATCAAGAAACTTATCCAAAAAATCAAACTCATCACAGACGCAATATATTTTATCTTTACTCTTAACCGAAGCATTTTCATTATCTTGTCTATAAAAATAAAACCCTTCTTTATAGAAATAAATACTTGAAGCCAAACTTAAAATTTGAAACCATAATCCTATATCTTGATAAGAAGCCCCTGATGTTTCATTTGCTCTTATATCATATTTTTTTATAAAATCCATTTTATAAAGACTAGATTGATTCATATTCCAAGAATCTTTAATAATGTTTGGATTTAAATACGAATTAATTTTTTTATCATATAAAGTTTGATCATAACATATAGGAAGATTTTCGAAAATTCTTTGTTTTTCCTTATCTTTAAAACCAATAAAATCAGATTTAATAACTTGACAATTATGATAACAAGCTAAAGTATAAAGTTTTTCACACATATCTAATCTTATATAATCATCACTTTCAACTATTGTAAAATATTCCCCTTTAGCTTCTTTTAATCCTAGATTAATTTGATAACCCAGACTCTTTTTTTTTGAAAAAATAATTCTAATTCTACTATCTTGTTGTTTATAAGATTTTAAAATATCTATCGTTCCATCTGTTGAATATGCATCTACGCATAAAATTTCAATCTCTTTCAAACTTTGAAAAATAATACTATCAAGACATTCTTTGATATATTGAAACGAATTAAAAGAAGGAATAATAATAGAAATTTTAGGACTAATCAAATATTTTCTCCATTTATATCTCTTCTTATA
>NZ_JAENKS010000037.1:0-7358 GCF_016598975.1 Campylobacter sp. 2018MI34 | reverse complement strand
AACAACCAACCCATCTCATTTAAAAACACTTCAAAGCTTTGTTCTAAAATTTAAGCATAATCTATCAATGAAATTAAATTTTTAACACAGCTTTATATTTATCATTAAATTGTTTTTTATTTAGTTTAGTTTTAATTTTGGTTTATTTAATTAATTAATTAATTAAAAAGAATGTTTGATTTTTATAAATAAAATCTTTTATTATAAATTGGTAGTATTTTTTAATTTTTTTGCAATATTTTTTAATCTTTATAATAATTAAATAATTTATCATATTTATATCTTTTAATATTTTTATATATTTAAATATATTTTTTAAAATCTAATCTAACATTTAATAAAACAAATAACTAATCAAAGCAGACAATAATAACCTACCAAACCAATCTTAGTCAATAAACTAAATAAAAACCCAACTAAATAACCAAACCTTACTCACCCTACCAGCCAAATAAAATAAGATTTAAAATAAAATAAATAAAGTAGGTAATATCAAACCAACCAACCAAACAAAGTAAAACAAAAATTAAGTGAAATAAATTAAGTAAGTAATAAATAAATTAAGCAAGTAAATAAGTATAAATAAGATAAAACAATCAAATTATCAAGAGTCAATAAAGCAATTTAAATTAAATAAAGCCAACCAAACAAACTTACTAAACAAACCTACCAAATAATCTTAAAAACAAACCTAACAATCTAAACTAGCTTAACCAAATAAATCAAACAAAGCAGACAACAATCAACTTAACTAAATAATCCAACCAAACAAAAAGTAAAGTAAGAAAAATAAAGAAAGAAATAAAGAAAGTAAATTAAAGTAATAAATAAGCAAACAATTAAACAATATAGTAAAACAATTTTTTTACAATAAAAACTAAAACAATAAACAAATTAAAAAATCTAATTTTTTAATTTATAAATAAATATAAAAATTTAATAAATTTATTTATCCTTAAGCTTATTAGGAATATAATCTCATTTCTTTTTTACAATTTTACAAAAAAGCCTTAAAAGCGTTTTTTAAAATAATAAAAAAATAATTTTTGTATTAGAGATATTTTTAGTTTTATGAACATTTTATTTTTAAATGAGTAAAACTATAAATTGATATTTATTTAATCTTTAATTATTTTTTAAGTAAAAAAGTTTTGTTCTTTTAATTTAGTATTGTTTTCAAATCTTATAGTCAATCTTTGAAATCTAAATAAGTGATCGATTGAGCCAGATTATAATTTAAATATATTAAAAGATTAAAACTAGTTTTTAATCAATACTTTTTCTTTGAAGAAAAAGATTAAACTATCTATAAATTATTATGGAGAGTTTGATCCTGGCTCAGAGTGAACGCTGGCGGCGTGCCTAATACATGCAAGTCGAACGATGAAGCTTCTAGCTTGCTAGAAGTGGATTAGTGGCGCACGGGTGAGTAAGGTATAGTTAATCTGCCCTACACTGGGGGACAACACTTAGAAATGAGTGCTAATACCCCATACTCCTATTTAACACAAGTTGAGTAGGGAAAGTTTTTCGGTGTAGGATGAGACTATATAGTATCAGCTAGTTGGTAAGGTAATGGCTTACCAAGGCTATGACGCTTAACTGGTCTGAGAGGATGATCAGTCACACTGGAACTGAGACACGGTCCAGACTCCTACGGGAGGCAGCAGTAGGGAATATTGCGCAATGGGGGAAACCCTGACGCAGCAACGCCGCGTGGAGGATGACACTTTTCGGAGCGTAAACTCCTTTTCTTAGGGAAGAATTCTGACGGTACCTAAGGAATAAGCACCGGCTAACTCCGTGCCAGCAGCCGCGGTAATACGGAGGGTGCAAGCGTTACTCGGAATCACTGGGCGTAAAGGGCGCGTAGGCGGATTATCAAGTCTCTTGTGAAATCTAATGGCTTAACCATTAAACTGCTTGGGAAACTGGTAATCTAGAGTGGGGGAGAGGCAGATGGAATTGGTGGTGTAGGGGTAAAATCCGTAGATATCACCAAGAATACCCATTGCGAAGGCGATCTGCTGGAACTTAACTGACGCTAAGGCGCGAAAGCGTGGGGAGCAAACAGGATTAGATACCCTGGTAGTCCACGCCCTAAACGATGTATGCTAGTTGTTGGGATGCTAGTCATCTCAGTAATGCAGCTAACGCATTAAGCATACCGCCTGGGGAGTACGGTCGCAAGATTAAAACTCAAAGGAATAGACGGGGACCCGCACAAGCGGTGGAGCATGTGGTTTAATTCGAAGATACGCGAAGAACCTTACCTGGGCTTGATATCCTAAGAACCTTATAGAGATATGAGGGTGCTAGCTTGCTAGAACTTAGAGACAGGTGCTGCACGGCTGTCGTCAGCTCGTGTCGTGAGATGTTGGGTTAAGTCCCGCAACGAGCGCAACCCACGTATTTAGTTGCTAACGGTTCGGCCGAGCACTCTAAATAGACTGCCTTCGTAAGGAGGAGGAAGGTGTGGACGACGTCAAGTCATCATGGCCCTTATGCCCAGGGCGACACACGTGCTACAATGGCATATACAATGAGACGCAATACCGCGAGGTGGAGCAAATCTATAAAATATGTCCCAGTTCGGATTGTTCTCTGCAACTCGAGAGCATGAAGCCGGAATCGCTAGTAATCGTAGATCAGCCATGCTACGGTGAATACGTTCCCGGGTCTTGTACTCACCGCCCGTCACACCATGGGAGTTGATTTCACTCGAAGCGAGGATGCTAAAATAGCTACTTTCCACAGTGGAATCAGCGACTGGGGTGAAGTCGTAACAAGGTAACCGTAGGAGAACCTGCGGTTGGATCACCTCCTTTCTAGAGTACTAAAGTAATAAGTCTCACAACTATTACTTCAATCAAACTCAATCATCCTTGTTTAGATTTCAAAGATTGATGAAAAGCTAATTTTGGGGAATTAGCTCAGCTGGGAGAGCGCCTGCTTTGCACGCAGGAGGTCAGCGGTTCGATCCCGCTATTCTCCACCATTATAAGGGCCTATAGCTCAGCTGGTTAGAGTGCACCCCTGATAAGGGTGAGGTCACAAGTTCAAGTCTTGTTAGGCCCACCATGAGATTAAGATTTGAAAAAGGTTTAAATCTAAAGTAAGTATATTTATTTAATATTTTTAATATGCTTACTTTAGGTTTTACCTAAATGTTCTTTTACTTATCAATGTTAAGAGTCACAAGCAAGTTTTAAAAACAATTTTACTAAGCTTGTTAAAGAATAAGATTTTATATTTTTCTTTAGTATAGGTATTTTATGTATTTATATATAAGATATTATCTAAAGCTAAGTTTTAATATTTATTTTTAAGTATTAAATGCTTTCCGTCTTGAGTATAAAAGACTTATTGTAAAAACTTTAACAAGGAAGTGATGCGTTTTAGAATAAAGGTAAAGTTAGAATAATCTAACTTTTATGCGAAATCTTCTTTTATAAAGAAGTTAAAAGGTAAGCTACTAAGAGCGAATGGTGGATGCCTTGACTGGTAAAGGCGATGAAGGACGTACTAGACTGCGATAAGCTACGGGGAGCTGTCAAGAAGCTTTGATCCGTAGATTTCCGAATGGGGCAACCCAATGTATAGAGATATACATTACCTTAATAGGAGCGAACGAGGGGAATTGAAACATCTTAGTACCCTCAGGAAAAGAAATCAATAGAGATTGCGTAAGTAGCGGCGAGCGAAAGCGCAAGAGGGCAAACCCAGTGCTTGCACTGGGGGTTGTAGGACTGCAATATGTATAAAGAAAGCTTAGCAGAACATTCTGGAAAGTATAGCCATAGAGGGTGATAGTCCCGTATGCGAAAGGCTGACTTTAACTAGCAGTATCCTGAGTAGGGCGAAACACGTGGAATTTTGTCTGAAGCTGGGTCGACCACGATCCAACCCTAAATACTAATACCAGATCGATAGTGCACAAGTACCGTGAGGGAAAGGTGAAAAGAACTGAGGTGATCAGAGTGAAATAGAACCTGAAACCATTTGCTTACAATCATTCAGAGCCCTATGTAGCAATACAGGGTGATGGACTGCCTTTTGCATAATGAGCCTGCGAGTTGTGGTGTCTGGCAAGGTTAAGCACACGCGAAGCCGTAGCGAAAGCGAGTCTGAATAGGGCGCTTTAGTCAGATGCTGCAGACCCGAAACGAAGTGATCTATCCATGAGCAAGTTGAAGCTAGTGTAAGAACTAGTGGAGGACTGAACCCATAGGCGTTGAAAAGCCCCGGGATGACTTGTGGATAGGGGTGAAAGGCCAATCAAACTTCGTGATAGCTGGTTCTCTCCGAAATATATTTAGGTATAGCGTTGTGTCGTAATATAAGGGGGTAGAGCACTGAATGGGCTAGGGCATACACCAATGTACCAAACCCTATCAAACTCCGAATACCTTATATGTAATCACAGCAGTCAGGCGGCGAGTGATAAAATCCGTCGTCAAGAGGGAAACAACCCAGACTACCAGCTAAGGTCCCTAAATCTTACTTAAGTGGAAAACGATGTGAAGTTACTTAAACAACCAGGAGGTTGGCTTAGAAGCAGCCATCCTTTAAAGAAAGCGTAATAGCTCACTGGTCTAGTGATTTTGCGCGGAAAATATAACGGGGCTAAAGTAAGTACCGAAGCTGTAGACTTGACTTTGTCAAGTGGTAGGAGAGCGTTCTATTTGCGTCGAAGGTATACCGGTAAGGAGTGCTGGAGCGAATAGAAGTGAGCATGCAGGCATGAGTAGCGATAATTAATGTGAGAATCATTAACGCCGTAAACCCAAGGTTTCCTACGCGATGCTCGTCATCGTAGGGTTAGTCGGGTCCTAAGCCGAGTCCGAAAGGGGTAGGTGATGGCAAATTGGTTAATATTCCAATACCAACATTAGTGTGCGATGGAAGGACGCTTAGGGCTAAGGGGGCTAGCGGATGGAAGTGCTAGTCTAAGGTTGTAGGAGGTTATATAGGCAAATCCGTATAACAATACTCTGAGAACTGAAAGGCTCTTTGAAGTCTTCGGATGGATAGGAGAACCCCTGATGCCGTCGAGCCAAGAAAAGTTTCTAAGTTTAGCTAATGTTGCCCGTACCGTAAACCGACACAGGTGGGTGGGATGAGTATTCTAAGGCGCGTGGAAGAACTCTCTTTAAGGAACTCTGCAAAATAGCACCGTATCTTCGGTATAAGGTGTGGTTCGCTTCGTATTAGGATTTACTCCGAAAGCGAAGAAACTTACAACAAAGAGTCCCTCCCGACTGTTTACCAAAAACACAGCACTCTGCTAACTCGTAAGAGGATGTATAGGGTGTGACGCCTGCCCGGTGCTCGAAGGTTAATTGATGGGGTTAGCATTAGCGAAGCTCTTGATCGAAGCCCGAGTAAACGGCGGCCGTAACTATAACGGTCCTAAGGTAGCGAAATTCCTTGTCGGTTAAATACCGACCTGCATGAATGGCGTAACGAGATGGGAGCTGTCTCAAAGAGGGATCCAGTGAAATTGTAGTGGAGGTGAAAATTCCTCCTACCCGCGGCAAGACGGAAAGACCCCGTGGACCTTTACTACAGCTTGACACTGCTACTTGGATAAGAATGTGCAGGATAGGTGGGAGGCTTTGAGTAATAGACGCTAGTTTATTATGAGCCGTTGTTGAGATACCACTCTTTCTTATTTGGGTAGCTAACCAGCTTGAGTTATCCTCAAGTGGGACAATGTCTGGTGGGTAGTTTGACTGGGGCGGTCGCCTCCCAAATAATAACGGAGGCTTACAAAGGTTGGCTCATAGCGGTTGGAAATCGCTAGTAGAGTATAAAGGTATAAGCCAGCTTAACTGCAAGACATACAAGTCAAGCAGAGACGAAAGTCGGTCTTAGTGATCCGGTGGTTCTGTGTGGAAGGGCCATCGCTCAAAGGATAAAAGGTACCCCGGGGATAACAGGCTGATCTCCCCCAAGAGCTCACATCGACGGGGAGGTTTGGCACCTCGATGTCGGCTCATCGCATCCTGGGGCTGGAGCAGGTCCCAAGGGTATGGCTGTTCGCCATTTAAAGCGGTACGCGAGCTGGGTTCAGAACGTCGTGAGACAGTTCGGTCCCTATCTGCCGTGGGCGTAAGAAGATTGAAGAGATTTGACCCTAGTACGAGAGGACCGGGTTGAACAAACCACTGGTGTAGCTGTTGTTCTGCCAAGAGCATCGCAGCGTAGCTAAGTTTGGAAAGGATAAACGCTGAAAGCATCTAAGCGTGAAGCCAACTCTAAGATGAATCTTCTCTAAGCTCTCTAGAAGACTACTAGTTTGATAGGCTGGATGTGTAATGGATGAAAGTCCTTTAGCTGACCAGTACTAATAGAGCGTTTGGCTTATCTTAAATAAAGCATCACTTCCTTGTTAAGGTTTTTATGCCTTTAATGAGTAAGATTTTAAACTTGCTTTTAACATTGTTTTTTAAGTATTCTTAAAAAATAAATCCATTATTTAGTTTAAAAATAAAAATAAAAAAAATGGATTAATTACTTTTAAAAGAATATTTAAATAACAATGTCCGTGATTATACAGATATGGAAACGCCTTGCTCCATCCCGAACCAAGAAGCTAAGCATATCGTGGGTGATGATACTACGCCTTACTGGCAGGGGGAAAGTAGCTCATTGCGGACTTGTTAATTTATACTTCTTAATACTTCGATATATATTTTACTTCTAATTAAAAATGTTTTTTATTAGTAGGAATATCTTTTTATTTTTATAAATTATTAAAGCTTCTTTTAAAAATATCTATGTTTGATTTTTTATTTATTCATTAGCTTTTTATAGATAAAGGATAAAGTTTTTATTTATCTTTTAATTAAATTCTAAATTTAAAAAATTAAATTATAAGTATATAGCTTTAAAGATATATAAATAAAGATAAGTTAAATTAAATAAGCAATATCTAATTAAATAGTTATTAATAAATTTATTTAGACTTATTTATAAGTTTTTTAAAGTTTTAAATAAGGAATTAAAATAAATATTAAAATTGAAAGATTTATATATAAAAAATGATTGATTAAAAAATATATTTTTAATTATTCTTATTAATTTCTTTCTTAAGATAATAAAACAAATTAAATATTATTTTTATACTTAGAAAAGATAAAAAGTTATTTTTATTATTTAGCTTATTAAAATATTTGATAATTTAGATGTTTATTAAGAATAAAAGAAATTAAAGAATATGCTTTTTTAAATTAGATATTTTTTAATAAGAAGTAAAAGATATTTATTACATATTATTATAAAAACAAATAGTAAAAGATATCCATTTAAGTAAGTTAAGGTTATTATGTTAAATTAAAAAATGATATAAAAAG
>NZ_JAENKS010000036.1:0-8150 GCF_016598975.1 Campylobacter sp. 2018MI34 | reverse complement strand
GAAGTAAGGCTTTAAATAAAATACCATTTCCAAAACCATAAAAATAAAGAACAGGATATAAGAAGTATTTATCATTATAAGTGTTTAACATAGAGTTTAGTTCAGCAAGAGGGTTTTGGTAGAGTAATCCCCCCCCCCATTGATTTCTTTTAAATTTATATCTAAATTATCTTTACCTTGTATGAGTTCAAATTTAAGATTTGATTTTATTTTCTTTAGTTCTTCTTTTAAGAAAGTATTATTTAGAGCATTTAGGTTTTTTAAGAATAAAGAGGGGGTCATAATTTTTCCTTAAAATGTTCTTCTTTTAAAGGTTCTCCAAATTTTATATCTTTAATAGCTTTTAAGCCTAAAATTTGATTATAAAATTTTGGATGAAGTCCAAAGGAAGGTCTTATACTTTTTATATTAGATGCTGTAAAAATTTCACCTTTTTTAATATCTTTACTTGCATATAAACTTCTTGCAAAGACTCTATTTTGAAGTGTTTTTTTGTTTAATTTTAAACTTCCTTTTCCTAAGGCTTTTTCACATTCTCTTACAGCTTTTACCATGCTTTTAAATTCATTAAAATCTAAACTAAATCCACTATCTTCACTTTTTATGTTTTTATCTATCATAAAATGCTTTTCTATAACACAAGCTCCTAAAGTAGTGGCGACAATAGGTGCTAAATTTCCAAAACTATGATCGCTTAAACCTACTCTTATACCAAATTGCTCTCTTAAAGTTTTAATAGCATTAAGATTTAAATCTTTTGTTTTAGATGGATAAGATGAAGTGCATTTTAAAAAAATAAGCTCATCATTTTTTTCTTCTTTAAAAATCTTTATAGCCTTATAAAGCTCTTCTTTGGTAGCAATTCCAGTTGAAAGTAAAGTTGGTTTTTTCTGTTTTGCTATATAGCGAATTAATTCTTCATCATTTACCTCAAAAGATGCAATTTTATAAGCTATAGGATCAAAAGTTTGTAAAAAATCAACATCTTCTTTGCTAAAAGGACTTGAAAAGCATAAGATATTATGTTTTTTTGCATGATTAAATAATTTTTGATGCCATTCATAAGGTGTTTTAGCTTTTTCATAAAGTTCAAATAAAGTTCTTTTATCCCAAAGCCCGCCTTTTATGATAAAATCATCTTTTTTGCAATCAAGAGTAAGACTATTGGGGGTATAAGTTTGAAATTTAACAGCATCAGCTCCTGCTTTTTTTGCCATTTCAATACTTTTTAAAGCAAGTTCTAAACTGCCTGCATGATTAGCCGAAAGCTCTGCTATAATAAATACTTTTTGATTAAGATTGAAATTTCCTATATACATAAAAATCCTAGATATTTTTTACCACTATCGGTATTATTTTATAATTATTTTAATAAAATTTATATTTTTTTAGACGATTTATTCTTTTCGAAATTTAAAGGAATTAAAATGAATTTTTGTAAAAAATGCGTAATGCCTGATACCAAACCTGATTTACATTTTGACAATGAAGGAATTTGTGATGCTTGCAGGTCACAAGAAATGAAAGATAAAAAAATTGACTGGGAACAAAGAGAAAAAGAATTTTTAGAACTCATTAAAAAACACAAAAAACATCCCATATATGATTGTGTTATAGGTGTTAGCGGGGGAAAAGATTCTACTTTTCAAGTATTAAAAATTTTAGAGCTTGGATTAAATCCTTTATGTGTTTGTTTTGAGCCTAGTATTCCTACTAAAATAGGCAAAAAAAATCTTGCTAATTTAAATAATTTGGGTGTTGATCTTATCCATATTAAAAGAAATCCAAAAATTTATAAAATATTATCAAGAGAAGCTTTTATAAGGACAGGAGATAATGAATGGCAAAACCATTTGGGAATTTTTACAAGCGCTCCAAGAATTGCTGTTAATTTTAATATCCCTTTAATCATTTGGGGAGAAAGTCCTCAAATAGAATACGGAGGGCCTGCAAGCAGTAAAGAAAAAAATATTTTAGGCAGAGAATGGCTTGAAGAATTTGGAGGACTTTTAGGCAATCGCATTAGTGATATGATAGGAGTAGATGGTTTAAAAGAAAAAGACTTGTATTTTTATACTTATCCAAGTGATGAAGAACTTAAAAGAGTTGGCGTGACTGGATTATTTTTAGGGTATTATTTCAAATGGGATTATAAAATAAATCTCCAAATAGCACAAAAATACGGTTTTTCAACTTCAGATCGTCCTGTAGAAACTACTTATGAAAACTTTGAAAATTTAGATTGTTATAGCAATCATTTACACGATTATTTAAAATATTTAAAATATGGTTTTGGAAGAGCTACTGATAATGCTTGTTTGGATATACGCTTAGGCTATATAACCCGCGAAGAAGGCATAAGACTTGTTAATAAATATGATGGAAAACCACCTAAAAAAGCAATTAAAAAATATTTAGAATGGAGTGGTTTCTCCAAAGAAGAATTTCAAAAAATTCTTGATAGTTTCACTAATAAAAAAATTTTTAAACGTGATGAAAACGGCAATTTTTTAAGAGATATTGATGGATCTTTGATCCGTAAGGAAGAATGTATTTTAAAATGATAGGGGTTATTGACTATAAAGCTGGGAATTTAAATTCTGTATTAAAAGCTTTAGATAAAATTGGAATTTCAAATTTTTTAATACAAGAAAAAACGGATTTTCAAAAAGCTAAAAAATTAATTTTACCAGGTGTAGGTTCTTTTAAAGAAGCTATGAATTCCTTAAAAGAACTTGACTTTATCTCTGTACTTAAAGAAGAGGTTTTAACTCATAAAAAACCTATTTTAGGAATTTGCCTTGGAATGCAACTTCTTTTAGAAAAAGGTTATGAGGGCGGAATTTGTAACGGACTTAGCTTTATTGAAGGCGAAGTCATACCCTTTAATGAAAATTTAAATTTAAAAATTCCTCATATAGGATGGAATGATATTGAAATTTTAAAACAAGTTCCTCTATATCAAGGAATTTCTAATAAAAGTGATTTTTATTTTGTGCATTCTTTTTATGTAAATTGCAAAGAAGAATTTATAAGTGCAAAATGTGATTATGGAATTCAATTTTGTGCTTCTTTACAAAAAAATAATATTTATGGGGTGCAATTTCATCCTGAAAAAAGCCAGAATTTAGGTTTAAAACTTTTAGAGAATTTTTTAAAGGCTTAAAATGTTAAAAACAAGAATTATTCCTTGTGTTTTACTTAAAAATTCTCAACTTGTTAAAAGTATAGAATTTAAAGATTATCGCACCATAGGACATCTTACAAGCACAGTAAGAATATATAATGCAAGAAATGTAGATGAGCTTATCATACTAGATATAGATGCTTCAAAAAATTCTCAAATAGATTTTGATAGTCTTAAGGATTTAGCCAAAGAATGTTTTATGCCTTTAACTATAGGAGGGGGTATAAAAAGTATTGAGGATATACAAAAAATTTTAAATTTAGGTGCTGATAAAATAAGTATAAATTCTAAAGCATTAAAAGAGCCTAACTTTATCACTCAAGCAGCAAATCGTTTTGGCTCTCAGTGTATAGTTTGCTCTATAGATGTAAAAAGAAAAAATGGCAAATTCTATGTGTATAATAAAGGAAATTTATTAGATATTGATCCTTTAGAACTTGCTTTAAAATATGAAAAATTAGGTTCTGGAGAAATACTTTTAACTTCTGTAGATTTTGAAGGAAAAGCACAAGGATATGATTTAGAACTTTTAAAAATATTTCAAAATAAATTAAAAATTCCTCTTATTGTTAATGGGGGACTTGGAAAACCAAATGATGGCATTAAAGCCTTAAATTATGGAGCCGATGCCTTAGCTGGAGCTTATATTTTCCATTTTTCACAATACACTCCAAAAGATATAAAAAATGAGTTAGCTAAAAATGGTTTTTTTGTAAGAATGATTTGATAAACTTATATAAAACATACTTTCATCTTCCATTACAATAGAAAAATGATTCTTTTTATATAATTTTAAAGCTTTCTCATTATTTTTAAAAACACAGGCTTTTAAAATTCCAACCTTTAAAGTATTAAAAGCATAGTTTTTTATTTCTTGAATCAATATTTTCCCCATACCTCTTAATCCTGGTTTTGCATAAAGTCCAAATTCACAAGAATGTGGAGTAATATTTACAAAACTAATCACTCCAATAGCTTCTTTTTCTTTATAAACTAAAAAATATTGTTTATCTTTTTGATATTTTAATTCTTCTATAAAATTTAAATGTTCTTTTAAATTGATATTTTTAACTTTTGCAAAAGAAGAAACTTCATCATCATTGCGCCACATTAATACACGTCTTTTTTCTTCTTCGTTAAGTGTAGTAAAATCTTTAAGAAAGATCATTTAATTTCCACCTCATAACCTTTTTTCATTAACCATTGTGCTATTTTTTCTTGATTTTTTGCATAAGCAATAGCTTTAAAATTGGCTTTTAAAATTAGAGCTTCATTTACCAAAGAAGAGGCGCTAATGATTAATTTTTTACTCTCATTCATCAATTTAGCCAAATTCTCGCTATCAATGTTTAAAGTGATATTTTGATTAAACTCTACGAATTTTTTAAGTTTTTTTAGATTTTTATTTGCACTTGTTGTAGCAATAATAATTTTTTTATCCATTGGTAAATCTTTAGCAATTTCAAGAGAAAAATTTTTCGCATCTACTCCTCCTAAACAAATAAAGTAATCCCAAATTTTATCCCTTTGAATTTTACTTTCAACATAAAATTCTTCTCTAATTAAAGCATAAGAAAAACCACATCTTAATTCGCATTTAAAAGGAACTAAACCTTTATAGTCTTCTGCTTTTGCATAGGCATTAACATTAAGCAAAATATCACAATAATGCTCTTTTAATTCATCATCAAAACTTAAAATTTTAATACCTGTTTCAAGTTTTATTAATTTTTCATCATCTTTATCAATATCATAATGATCAATAACTAATAAATCAAAATGATGATCTTTAATCAAATGGATAAGTTCATAAATACTTGCACTTTCTAGCTCAAAAACAGGATAGGGAATTTCATCTATCAATGATCCTTCTAAAGGCAAACAAGCAAAATAAACTTCATCATATTGTTTTGCTAAAATAAGATCGCGCTTTATATGGCCAAGCCCTAAATTAGCAGAACTATCACTTCTAAAAAGAACTTTCATATATTAAAAACCTTTAATTTTTCCGTAATATTTTTTTAAATTCTTCTCTTGGATCTTTTACGCTACATAAAAAATCAACTACACTTAAATAAGGTATAAATCCCCCCCCCCGTTTATTTAAATTTTGCTTATATATTGGATGAGTAAAATCAAAATATGAAATATTTATTTCATTATCTTTAAATAATTTCTTAGCTTCTTCTTTATCTAAATAAATTTTAGAGCCATTAGCTGATAAGTAATCTTTAGCGTCCAATTTTTTACAAATTGCAACAAGTAAATTTTCTCTTTTTAAATCACTTAAATCTAACATCGAAGATCTAAACAAAGGCGTATTAATCTCTAAAATTTTACAAATTGCATTAATTAAAGAGATATTTAACTCGCATAAATTTTCGTGTTTATTTAAATTATATTTTAATGAATCAAATATAAGATTAAAATTATCACTTTTACTATAAGCGTGATAAAAAGTTTTTAAAATCTTATCTTTCCATTTTGTATCTTTGCTTAATTTTATATCGCAAATTAAAGTTTTTTGTGATGTTTTTTGATGTGAAAGAGAAATAAAGTGCTCCTTTTCTTGAAGTTTGATCTTATTTCTACTTTGCCAAGATCTTTGCTCGAATTGGACATTATCTAAAAAAACAAAATATTTAACTTTTGCTATCATGCAAAAATAGCCAATCCAAGGCAAAAAAGTAGGTTGCATTATAGCTATCATTTTATCTTTCCATAAATCACTATATCACTATCAAAAATTTTCGCATCATCTTCACCCATAATATTTGTAGCTTCATAATTTAAAACTTTAAAATCATATAAATTTAAATACTCTTTTAAATATTCTACAAGTTCGTATTCTTGATAAAGAGTATTAATGCAACCTAGCTCCCCAGTTGTATCATCATGATTAATTTTAAAAGTATTATGAGCTATTTTTTCTCCAAAACCATAACGAAAATCTCGAATACTTCTAGTTCTTAAAAAAAACAAAGCATTCTCTTTATACATTTTATATTCTTTTGAATTTTTTAAAAGATTTAAAAAGTCTTCCCTATGAAGATAATTAATTACATTAGGAATTAAAAAAATATCAGCTTTAATATCAGGATTTTTTTTAGGAAATTCTAAAATATCATCTTTAAAAAATTTAAAATTTTTAGCCTTAATAATATTTGTAAAATTAAAATTAGCATTTTCTATATTTGATTCATTTAAATCTACTCCTAAACATTCATAATCATAATTTGCAAACAAAGAAAGATTATTACCATTAGAACAAGCAAATTCTAAAACTTTTTTATTTGTATCTCTTTGATGTAAATTATTTTTAAAAAAAAATTTAATCACTGCTAAATCTGGGAATTTCAAACCTTTTAAGTCTCTAATATACATTATTTTCCTTCTATTTTATTTTTCCATATACGATTATATCGCTATCTTTGATAAAAATTTTATTTTTAACATTGATATTTTCGCTCATAATCACCTCAAAATCATATAAATTTAAATACTCTTTTAAATATTCTACAAGTTCGTATTCTTCATAACAAGTGCAAAGACAATCTTTTTCTCCGCTAAATTCATCATTATTTAAAATGAAACTTCCATTTTCTAATGTTTTTCCAAGTTTATAACGATGATCTTTAATACTTCTTGCCCTTAAAAAGAAAAAAGAAAAATCCCCCCCCCGTAGACGTAAAGATGATTCTTTCTAGCATTTAAAAGCAGAGTTTTAAGCTCATTTTTAGTAATAAAATTAATTACATTAGGAATTAAAAAAACTTTAGTATTTAAATTTTTATAATTTTTAGCAAAATCTAACATATTTTCATTAAAAAATTTAAATTTTTTATATTTTAAAATTTTATCAAAATTATATTTTGCATTTTCATAATGCTCTTTACTAAGCTCAACACCTAAACACTCATAATCATAATTTGCAAAAAGGCTTAAATTGTTGCCATTGTGTGAAGCAAATTCTAAAACCTTCGCATTTTTTAAAGTATCAAGTTTATTTTTAAAAAACCATCTTACAATTTCCATATCAGGATATTTAAATCCTTTTAAATTCTTTATAAACATCCTTGATTCCTTTTAAACAGCAATTTAGCAAATTCTAAATCTTGTGGAGTATCTATATCACATACCAAAGTTCTAGGCAATACATAAACACTAGAATAAGACTTAAACATAAAGTTAGTTTCAAGCCAAGCTTTGCTCTTTCCAAAATAAAATGTTCCTGTATCATGATAAGCTTTGATTAAATCTTGTGATCTTTTATTATAATATTCCTCATCAAACATAAAAACATTTTGTTTATCATCTAAGTAAAATGCCCTTTGTATAGGGTATGCAAACTCAGTAGCACCAAAAAGAAATTTACTCTCATTTTGAGTAAAATTTTCATAAGCATCTTTTAAAATTTTCTCATCAATCAAAGGCGCTGTTGCATAAAGACAACAAACATTATCATAATTTTGATTTTTTAAAGCTAAAACTTTAATGGTATTTTGCACAACAGCTGTACTTGAAGTAAAATCATCACTTAAGCTTTTATCTCTTTTAAAAGGAACTTTTGCTCCATATTGCAATGCTACTTCTATGATCTCATCATCATCACTTGAAACAATAACTTCATCAAAAAGTTTTGAATTTAAAGCATTTTCTATACTATAAGCGATCAAAGGTTTGCCCAAAAAATCAACAATATTTTTTCTAGGAATTCTTTTACTCCCTCCACGTGCTGGAATAATACAAAGATTTTTCATTTTTACCCTTCAAAATTAAAACTTATTTTACTAAGTTTAAGTATAATTGTTTCTTATTTTTACAAAAAGATTTACTATGTTAATTAACAAATCCTATAAAATTAATTCTTGTGATGATGTTGAACTTAATATAAAAAGAGAAAGTAAGCTTGAGTATAGACTTACTTTTGATGATAGTAAAGATATAAAAGCTATAGTTTTTA
>NZ_JAENKS010000035.1:0-9054 GCF_016598975.1 Campylobacter sp. 2018MI34 | reverse complement strand
AGGACCTTCGCTTACTAAACAACTTCCTATTCTAAAAGAATATCAAAACAAAGCTACAATATTTTGTGCTGATAGTGCTTATGCAATATTAGCTAAACATAATATTAAGCCTGATTATGTTTGTATGCTTGAAAGAACTGATTTTACGGCGGAATTCTTTAAAGAGGCATATGAGGGGATTGATGAAGGAACATTGTTTATTCTTGCTTCATTAGTTCATCCAAAAGCTATCTCTTATCTTGAAAATCGTTCTTTTATACTTGTTTCAAAACCATCTAAATTGTGTCTTGATTTTAAACTACATTTATTTGGTTATCTTGGTGGTGGCCCGAGTGTAGCTTATATGAATTATTCTTTAGCTATGCTTTTAAAACACAAAAACATTATCTTAATAGGACAAGACTTAGCTTATGATGAAAAAGGAAATTCGCATCCTAATGATTATAAACACGGATCCAATTTTGAGAGCGAAGAAGAACATATAGAAATAATGGCTTATGGCGGTAGTGGAAAAGTTACAACGCATAGTATTTGGGTATATTTTAAGTCTTTTTTAGAACAAATTATTTATGAAAATACTTTTTCTACCACTTACAACTGCACAGAGGGTGGAGCAAGGATAGAAGGAAGCTTAGAAAAACCTTTTAAAGAAGTATGTGAAGCATTACTTATTAAAGATTTAGATAAACCTTTTAAAAGATTAAATGCTTTAAATAAAAATAAACAAGATGAATTATTACTTAAAGCTTATGCAAAAATTACAAAAGCCATAAAACATTCTAATACTTTTAAAAATGATTGTTTAAAAGAATACGAAGAGCTTAATGAGTTTTATTTGAGTTTAGCTAATTTAATCTCAATTAAAAAAAATAATCAAAGTCTAAATTCAAATTCTAATTTAAACGATATAAGCGAAGAAGAAATCAATCAAATGCTAAATGTTCTTATACAAAGAATTGATAAAATAAAAACAAAAATAGAAAATTTAAAAAATTTAAATTTCTTCTATGACATATTACAAGCTTTTTTAATCCAATTTGAATTAAATTTAGCTAGAATTTATGTCTTAAAAGTAAAAACAAAAGAAGATTCTTTTAATAAATCTTTAATTTGGATTAAAGAACATTTAGAATGGCTTAAAATGATATATGCACATATTAATGCACTTGAACTTGCTTTAATTAAAAACATTAAGCCTTTAGAAGAAGAGTTATATAAAAGGGGACTTGAGAAATGGATGGGGCAAAAATAGATCTTTTTAAAAAAAATATAGATGCTTTAGTAGGAGCTAACTATATAGACCTTAAAAAGAAGTTACAAAATATCAAAGAACTTAAAAAATTTAATTATTTGTTAAATAAAGATCCACTAGATATTAATATAACAAGAAAAAGTGATTTAAAAACTATTTTTAAAAATCCAAAAGAAGAGCTTGAAGAAAAAATAAAGACTTTTGAAGAATTTGCAAGATATCCTTTTTTTTTCTTTTATGGCTTAGGAAACGGTATATTTTTTAAAGCACTTTTACAAAATGATTTACATAAAAGAATAATTGTTTTTGAAGCAGAACTTGAAATCATTTATCTTGTTTTTCATTGGATAGATTTTGATTTAGAGTTAAGACAAGGAAGATTTATCATAATGCATAGTAAAGAAATGGATTATGTTAAAGCTGATATTCTTTGTTCTTTACCACAAATTAATATTTCTTTTAAGCTTTATGATTTAAAAATTACTTGTGAATTTTATGAAAAATATTATAAAGAAGATATTGAAAAAATGAATGATCTTCTTATGAAAGCTATTACTAATATTGCCTTAAGACAAGGAAATGATCCAAAAGATACTATGATAGGCATAGAACAAGCTATCTATAATTTACCAAAAGTTTTTACTCATCCAAGCTATGATGAATTGAAACAAAAAAGATTTAATAAAAATAAAGCAAGTGCTATTATAGTAGGGACAGGACCTTCGCTTACTAAACAACTTCCTTTACTTAAAAAATATCAAAACAAAGCCATTATTTTTTGTGCCGATAGCGCTTATTCAATTTTAGCTAAAGAGGGTATTAAGCCTGATTATGTTTGTATGCTAGAGCGTGATGAGATAGTAAGTGAGTGCTTTAATAATGATTTTGGAGATTTTGATAAAGATATACTTTTTATCTTAGCTTCTGTGGTAAGTAAAAAAACTATAGATTATTTGGAAAAAAATCATAGGAAATATATGCTTATAGCAAGAGCTTCTACTTATACAAATTATCTTGATCTATCTTCTTTTGGATATATAGGTGGAGGTATGAGCGTATCGCATATGGCTTGTGAGTTGGCTTTGAAATTAGGATTTAAAAATATTGTTTTAATAGGTCAAGATCTAGCCTATGCTAAAGATGGAAGTCATCATTCAAAAGGTTTTATTCATGATGATTATCATATAGGAGATTATGAAAGAGATTTTAACCGCTATACTACTATGGCTTATGGAGGTAAAGGTATAGTTCAAAGCTCTCAAGTATGGATCTTATTTAAACAAATTTTTGAAAATTTTTGTGCTGCTAATACTTATGCTAAGATTTATAATTGTACAGAAGGTGGAGCAAGGATAGAAGGAAGCATAGAAAAACCTTTTAAAGAAGTTTGCAAAGAGCTTTTTATCAAAGAGCTTAAAAAGTCTTTGGTAAAACTTAAAAATCCTAGTAAAGAGCAAAGAAATCATTTAATGTTAGAAAATTATAAAAGAGTTAAAAAAAGTATTACGATGGGAGAAAATTTTTTGAAACATTGTAAAAAAATTGATAAACGTATTAAAAAATTTATTTATACTTCTAAAAGTAGATATAGCTTAAATGAGCTCGTAGATGAGCTTGATTTAATTAAAGAAAAATTAAATAAGAAAAAATATATTCATCTTACTAATGTACTTTCATCTTTATTGTATCATCATAATCTATTATCTTCGAAATTATATGTCCAAAATGTAAGCAATGAAGGCGATAAGCAAAATAAACTTTTAGCTTGGGTATATTCTCATGAAAGCTGGCTTGAAGATATTATTGATATTCTTGGTGTTCAAAATCAAAGATTAAAACAAGCTGTTATTCCTTTGCAAGATATACTAGAAAAAAAGAATTTAATTTAAAAAAAACTTTAGTTTTTTTACAAGCAATATAAATTTTTAAGATTAATATTTCTAGCTTGAGAGTTTTTCAAGCTAGAAAATTATTATAAATTATTGTAAAAGTTTTAATACATTTTGTTGCACAGCATTAGCTTGCGACATAGCATAAGATCCACTTTGCGCTAGGATATTGTATTTAGAAAAATTTGCACTTTCTGCAGCAAAATCCACATCTCTTATAGTTGATTCAGCTGATTTCACATTCACTTGAGTAACTGTGATATTATTAATAGTTACCTGAAGTTGATTTTGAACCGAACCAATATCAGCACGAATTTGATCAAGATTTGCAATAGCAGTCTCAGCTATATCCATAACAGCCATAGCACCTTTAAGCGTTGTAACTCCTGCGCTTTCTGGTGTAACATTAAATGCAGTTGTTTTAAAAGTGGCAAATTGTGATAAATTTGATCCGCTTGAAAAACCACTTCCAGCAGAAACATTATATACAGCTGAAAGTTGAGAGGCTCCTGAAATAACTATAGCATTTGCAAAACCTGTTGAGTAGTTTTTACCACTTCCTATAGAATAACCAGATCCTGCAGAAAAACCACTTCCAGAACTTGACATATAAGCAGAAACAGAAGAGTATCCGGCTAAAATTGTTCCTTTATTAACACTACCAAATCCCATAGCATCAGCTATTTGAGGATCAATTTGTCCTTTTGATTCTCTTAAAGATACTGAAGCTTGTGAGATAAATTGAGATGCTCCAAATCCTGCATGAGAGAGTCCAGTTCCTATTATATTAATATCTTTACCATCATTTTTTACCAAAGATAAGCGTCCATAGTTTTCTTTCATATTAGGATTTATAAAGGCTCCTCTACCTATATCCCCAGTAATAGCTATGCCGCGTCCATCTCTTGAGCTTAAAAGAAGCTTTCCTTCGCTATCAATTGAAGCTTCAACCCCTGTGGTATCTTTTACTGAATTGATTGCTGAAACTAAAGCACCATTTTCATCGCCATCTTTATACTGAATTTGTCCAATTCTTACTCCATTGATTGAAAAGTCTTCAGAAGTAGAACTTTCTTTTATAGTTGCCATACCATTAGTCTCAACTGTATAACTTGCTCTAACACCAGTTTTATCAGCATATTTATTTATTTCTTCAGCTAAAGCCCCAAGACCTGTTCCTACTGAAGTTGAGATTTTTATTTTTTGAAATTGAAAATCTTCTAAACCATTGTAATTTTTAAGAGTAAATTGGACTTCGCCACTAGAAGTAATTCTACCTCCTGTTTCAAATCTTGTTACACCGATTTTACTTGATTGGGTTGGCCCTATACTTGCTTTGATAGTTTGATTTGAATTAGCGCCGATTTGGAATTCTTGATTGATGAAGTTTCCACTTAAGAGTTGTTTTCCGTTAAATGAAGTTGTATTTGCGATATTATCAAGCTCTTCCATTAAACGGTTAATATCTGCTTGAAGCATGGTTCTTGTTTTTTGGCTTTGACCATCTTGAGCAGCTTGAGTAGCTTTAACTTTGATAGTATCCAAAATTTTAAGTTGCTCATCCATAGCTTTATCTGCGGTTTGTAAGATACCAATAGCATCATTACCATTATTGATAGCTTGGCCTAAAGTTGCTGCTTGAGATCTTAAAGAGTCAGCAATCGCCATCCCCGAAGCATCATCAGCGGCTGAGTTGATTCTAAGACCAGAACTTAAACGACTTAAAGATTTATCAAGCTCTCTGGCATTGACAACTGAATTGGCGTGAGCATTTAATGCTCCTATATTTGTGTTTATCCTAAAACCCATTTTTTAAATCCTTTCAAAAATATTGTTCAAAAGGATAAAGCAATAAGTGTTCCAATAAATTTTTATTTAGATTTTATAACAAGGAATTAAGATTTGAAAAGTTTGGGAAGATTTTTCCCAAACTTAGAGTTCGTATTATTGCAACAATCTTAATACATTTTGTTGACTTGCATTAGCTTGTGCCATAGCATAAGATCCACTTTGTGCTAAGATATTTGCTTTAGAATAGTTTGCACTTTCACTTGCAAAATCTACATCTCTAATTTGTGATTCAGCTGATTTAACATTTACTTGAGTAACTGTTATATTATTGATGGTTGAAGTTAATTGATTTTGAACTGAACCAAGATCAGCACGAATTTGATCAAGATTTGCAATAGCAGTCTCAGCTATATCCATAACAGCCATAGCACCTTTAAGCGTTGTAACTCCTGCAGTCTCATTTGTAACATTAAATGCAGTTGCTTTAAAAGTAGCAAACTGAGACATAGTAGATCCGCTTGAAAAACCACTTCCAGCAGAAACATTATATACAGCTGAAAGTTGAGAGGCTCCTGAAATAACTATAGCATTTGCAAAACCTGTTGAGTAGTTTTTACCACTTCCTATAGAATAACCAGATCCTGCAGAAAAACCACTTCCAGAACTTGACATATAAGCAGAAACAGAAGAGTATCCGGCTAAAATTGTTCCTTTATTAACACTACCAAATCCCATAGCATCAGCTATATAAGCATCAATTTGTCCTTTTGATTCTCTTAAAGAGACTGAAGTTTGAGAAACAAATTGAGATGCTCCAAATCCTGAATGAGAGAGTCCAGTTCCTGAGATAAGAATATCTTTACCATCATTTTTTACCAAAGATAAGCGTCCATAGTTTTCTTTCATATTAGGATTTATAAAGGCTCCTCTACCTATATCCCCAGTAATGGCTATGCCGCGTCCATCTGCTGAAGTTAAAAGAAGCTTTCCTTCGCTATCAATTGAAGCTTCAACCCCTGTGGTATCTTTTTTAGAATTGATTGCTGAAACTAAAGCACCATTTTCATCGCCATCTTTATAAGAAACATTGCCAATAGTTACTCCATTGATAGCAAAATCAGATGATGTAGAACCTTCTTTTACTGCTGCCATACCATTAGTCTCAACTGTATAACTTGCTCTAACACCAGTTTTATCAGCATATTTATTTATTTCTTCAGCTAAAGCCCCAATTCCAGTTCCTACTGAAGTTGAGATTTTAATCTCTCTAAATGTGAAATCATCAATACCATTGTAATTTTTAATTGTCATTGCAACAGATCCGCTAGAAGTAATTCTACCTCCTGTTTCAAATCTTGTTACACCGATTTTACTTGATTGGGTTGCACCAATAGTAGCTTTAACAGTTTGATTTGAGCTTGCACCAATTTGGAATTCTTGATTGATGAAGTTTCCACTTAAGAGTTGTTTTCCGTTAAATGAAGTTGTATTTGCGATATTATCAAGTTCTTCCATTAAACGGTTAATATCTGCTTGAAGCATAGTTCTTGTTTTTTCACTTTGACCATCTTGAGCAGCTTGAGTAGCTTTAACTTTGATAGTATCTAAAATTTTAAGTTGCTCATCCATAGCTTTATCAGCAGTTTGTAGGATACCTAAAGCATCATTACCATTTGAAATAGCTTGACCTAAAGTGTTTGCTTGAGATCTTAAAGAATCAGCGATCGCCATACCTGAAGCATCATCAGCAGCTGAGTTGATTCTAAGACCTGAGCTAAGTCTTGCCAATGATTGATCTAAACTTTTAGCGTTAAGATCAGAGTTTGCTTTAGCATTAAGTGCTGCAACGTTTGTATTAATACGAAATCCCATTTTAAATCCTTTTAAATAAATTCAATCACCTCATGCGATTGTCAAAAGCTATATCGTAAAGCTAAAAAAAAATTTTATATTTTTTTGAAAATTTTTTAAATATTAATTTTAATTTTTATTTAGCTTTATTATTAGTTTGTTTGATAATGGTATTTTTGTATAATTTCATATTTAGTTTTTAAATTTTGTATAAAAAATGTAAGAAATTCTTTATAAGCTAAAATGAGTTGATATAAATGTTCTCTTTCGTCATTTAAGTGCATTTTTAAAACTTTAGATGTATTAAAACCTCTATTAAAGATTAAAGCTTTACCTATTGAATCTTCTAAAAATGCGCTATTATTTAATATTTCATTAAAAGTACTTATATTTTGATAAACATTTTGTAAAAATTCTAAAGGTAAAATAATATCTTTACTTAAGATATTATTTAATGCTTCTTTTAAAGCTTTAGCATCATTTAATAAATTTTCACAAGTTTGCTTATCTTGTTTTAATTTTTCAAAGAATTTAGCAATGAGTTTAGCACTTCTATTTTTAGTTAAGGGTTTTAAATTTTCAAATTTAGGTTTTTCTTTATGAAGTAAAGTTTCGCAAGCATTTTTAAAAGATACTTCTTTGGTAAAATTTATCCTTGCTCCACCCTCTGTAGCATTATAAAAATTTACTTCTTTATTGCAAGCAAAAAGATATTCTAATTTGATACGATAATCATTCCAAGCTATATGGGTTAAAACTTCACCTTCACCTCCATAAGCTAAACACTTTATTTTTTGAATATTAGCTGTGCTTTCATAATCTATTCCAAGAGCAAAACTTTCAGAATGCGAATTTCCTTTCTCATCATAAGCTAAATCTTGTCCTATCATAATAATATTTTTAAATCCTAAAGCAAGAGCTAGAGTATAAGAGAAATGACTTACGTGAGTTCCTGTATCTATATAGCCAAAATCATTAAGACCTAAATTTTTATAGAAAGGATCATCTCTTAAGATGATGATTTTATTTGAAATTTTCTTTGCGACATTATGATTTGTTCCAATAGCTAATATATTTAAAATTCTATCATCTTGTTCTTTATAGAATTTTAATGTTAAATCATCATAATCTAAATTTGTTACATAATCAGGTTTAATGTCTTCTTTAAGCAAGATGTTTAAAGCTCCATCAGCACAAAAAATAAAAACTTTATTTTGATATTTTTTAAGTAAAGGAAGTTGTTTAGTAAGTGAAGGTCCTGCTGAAACTACTATGGCTGTATCAAAGGCATTTTTTCTTTGAGCTATAAGTCTTTGAAAAGGAATATTTTCTAACATTGTGGGGATATTACAAAGTATATTGTCATAAACTAAAAAAAGAACATCTAATTTATAATGTAAATTTCTAATAAGTAAAGTAATATTTGCTAAGGCAAAATTTAAAGTTTGTTGATAGGTTTCATTATGAAATTTTTTATAATAAGAATTGATAGGAAAAAGTTCAAATAAATTTAAATATTCAAAAACACCTTTCATATCAAAAAGGATTAAAAACTGGATATTTACTTTTTCTTCTGTGATATCTAAAAGATGAATTTTGCCACTACTTAATTCTTCGCTTAAATCCAAAATGCTAAGTGCTAGATGTAAAAGTTCAATTTCACTTTCAAAAACAAAAATTCTTTTATAATATGGAGTTAAATTTTTAATCAAAAGAGCATTAGCTATACCATAAAAACAAATAAAAGGATAGTGTTTAGTTTGGGCTAAAAAATTATCAAAAGAGCAATTTAGCTCTTCACTTATAAAATCATTATCATAAATAAAAGTTTCAAAATTTTTATCATAAATATTAAATTTATTATTTAAAACAAAACGTTGCGATTTTTTATAATTTTGCAATTTTAAAGCCAAAGGTTCATTAACTCCAGATGCTAGAGCTTTGATATTTTTTTCTAAGATAGAATTCATTTTATACCTTGATGATTTATGGTTTTTGTATCATTATTAGAATTTTACATTTTTATTTTAAATTTTATTTAAAATAATAGATTATTTTTGATTATAAGTTTTTGGATGAATTTTTTAAAGTAAGTTTTTGATATTGTTAGGTTTAAAATTCTAGGAAAATTCCTAGAATTAATTTTTAACCGCTATAACTTCAATTTCAACCAAAGCATTTTTTGGTAGATCTTTTACTGCAAAAGCACTTCTTGCAGGATAAGGAGCTTTAAAAAAGCTTGAATATACTTCATTAAAATTTACAAAATCA
>NZ_JAENKS010000034.1:0-10225 GCF_016598975.1 Campylobacter sp. 2018MI34 | reverse complement strand
GATTAAAGAACATTTAGAATGGCTTAAAATGATATATGCACATATTAATGCACTTGAACTTGCTTTAATTAAAAACATTAAGCCTTTAGAAGAAGAGTTATATAAAAGGGGACTTGAGAAATGGATGAAAATATCCTAGTAACTGGTGCGGATGGATTTATAGGCTCTCATCTTTGCGAAAGTTTAGTTTTAAAAGGTTTTAAAGTTAAGGCTTTAGTGCAATATAATTCTTTTAACTCTTATGGACATTTAGAAAAAAGTCCTTATCTTAAAGAAATGGAGATTATAAGTGGAGATTTAAGAGATAGTTTTTTTTGTGAAAAATTGGTTCAAGATGTTAATATTATTTTTCACTTAGGTGCTTTAATCGCTATTCCTTATTCTTATATGGCTCCTAAAAGTTATGTTGATACCAATATAGGGGGTACTTTAAATCTTTTAGAAGCAGCAAAAAAAAGTGATATTAAACTTTTTATTCATACTTCAACAAGTGAAGTATATGGAAGTGCCCTTTATGTTCCTATTGATGAAAAGCATCCTTTACAACCTCAAAGTCCTTATTCAGCAAGCAAGATCGCAGCTGATATGATGGCTCTTAGTTATTATCATTCTTTTAATCTTCCACTTATCATTGCAAGACCTTTTAATACTTATGGTCCAAGACAAAGTGCAAGAGCTATTATTCCTACAATTATTACGCAAATTTTAAATAAAGAAAAAGAATTAAAATTAGGAGATCTTACACCTACAAGGGATTTAAATTTTGTTTTAGATACTTGCGAAGGTTTTATTTCTTTGCTTAAATTAAAAAATTATGGAGAAGTTTTTAATATAGGAAGTTCTAAAGAGTATTCTATGCAAGAAGTTGTTATGCTTATTAAAAAGCTCTTAAATTCAGATATAAAGATTATTCAAGATAAGCAAAGACTGCGTCCTAAAAACAGCGAAGTATTAAGACTTTGTTGCGATAGCTCCAAACTTTTTAATGCAACGGGTTGGAAAAGTAAAATAAGTTTAGAAGAAGGGCTTCAAAAAAGTATCGATTATTTTAAAGAAAATTTAAGTTCTTATAAAAGTAATATTTACAATGTTTGAAAAAGAAATTAATTTTATTAAAGAACTTTTTTCTCATAAAAAAGAAATTGCTCTTCATGAACCTTGTTTTATAGGTAATGAGAAAAAATATCTTGAACATTGTATCGATACAGGCTTTGTTTCAAGCGTGGGAGAATTTGTTCATAAATTTGAAAATAAAATTAAGCAAATTACAAATTCTCCTTTTGTTGTCGCAACAAATTCTGGAACTTCAGCTTTACATTTAGCACTTTTAGCTTATGATATCAATGAAGATAATGAAGTAATTACTCAAGCTATTAGTTTTGTGGCAACAGCTAATGCTATTGCTTACACTGGCGCAAAACCTATTTTTTTAGATGTAGATAAAGAAAGCTTAAGTCTTGATCCTAAAGCTTTGGAAAATTTCTTAAAAGAAAATACCTATCAAAAAGAACAAAAAACTTTTAATAAAAAAACACACAAGCACATAAAAGCTTGTGTGATAATGCATACTTTTGGCTTGGCTGCAAAACTTAAAGAGCTTATAAAGATTTGCCAAAATTATCATTTAATTCTTATTGAAGATAGTGCAGAGGCACTAGGAAGCACTTATAATAATAAAGCTTTGGGAACTTTAGGAGCTTGTGGAATTTTAAGTTTTAATGGCAATAAAATTGTAACAGGAGGATGCGGGGGAGCTGTTTTATGTAATGATGACGATATTGCAAAAAAAATTAAACATTTAAGCACCACTGCTAAAATCAATCATCCTTATGAATATGAGCACGATTTAATAGCTTACAATTATAGACTTTGCAATATTAATGCAGCTTTGCTTCTTGCACAGCTTGAAAATTTGGAGTTTTTTTTAAAAAATAAAAGAGAATTAACTATGCTATATAAAAACTTTTTTAAAAATAATGAATTTTTAACTTTTGTAGATGAGATTTCAAATTCAAAAAGTAATTTTTGGCTTAATGCGCTAATTTTTAAAGATGAAAATTTAAGAAATATTTTTATTAAAGAATGTTTTGAAAATAATATTTTTGTACGTCCTGTATGGAAAAGTTTAGCTTCTTTAAAAATGTATAAAAATTGCCAAAATGATGGATTAGCTTATACTAAAATTTTAGAAAAAACTTTAGTTAATCTTCCAAGCAGTGCAAGATTATAATAAAACGCAAAAAATGCGTTTTATTATTTTAAAATTTATATAAAGCTTCAAGGCGAACAGTGTTTTTTTCTCCTTCATCATGTAAAGCTTTTACTTTAGCATAAGAATACCAAGTTCTAAAGGTAAGTTTAGGAGAATATTTATAATCTATTCTTGCAACAGATTCAAGTTTTTTTCCTGCTCTTCCAGCTACAGCTGAAAGATCGCTTGATTTAGTTCCACCATAAACAAAATCTGCACCTAAGCGCAATACTTCATTAAAGGTATATCCAGCACTTGCAAAAGCAAAAAGATTTTCACCAACATCTCCATTAAGTTTAGAGCCATCAGAATAAAAAATTTCTTCACCTGCTAGAAGAGATTTAAGATTTCCTTGATCTTCTATAACTACCATATTAACGCCATTTTTATCCCCATAATAAACTCCACCTAAACTTGCATCAATGCTATTAATTGCGATTGTTCCTTTTAGGGCAAAAAAGTTACTATTTTTAAAGCCTAGATCTTTTAAGCTACTTTCAATAACTTTATTTCCAAGATATGCTCCTTGTAAATTCCAATTAATATCATTAAAAATATCTACATTGTAGTTAAATTTAAAAGCATAAAATAAAAAAGAATTATTTAAATAAGAAAGCCAAAGTTCTGGGTTAAAATTTCCACTTAATAAATTATAATTTCCAAGTATAGCTCCACCATAAAAATTTTCATTATAAGTTTTTTCATCTAGAATATATTCAGCATTGCCATAAAAGTCATTAGGTTGTTCATCTATCCCAAAACTATCAATAGCAAAGGCTAAAAAATTTAAATGATCGAAACTATTGTTTGTAATTTTAATTCCTGTTCCAACTAAACCATCTATACTATTATCAGTCCAAATAGTATTTAATTGTTGTTTACCTAAAATAATATTTGTGTTAAAATCATCAATTGCATAAGTTAGGTAAAGCTGGCGTACAGAAAATCCTGTTTGAGTATCGCTAACATTAGGATTATAATTAGGATTTACTGCACCACTTGGCAATGTTGGATTTCCATCGTAAGCACCATATCCACCATCTTTAGCACTATAATTAAATTGTATAAAAAGCTTAAAATTATCAGCTATAGCACCACTAAAATTGATTTGTGCTTTATAATTGTGCATTTGTTTATCTTTAATATAGCCTGCACCAACGCTATCTAAAAAACCACGACTTGAAATATTATAGAAATTTCCACTTGCGCTATCATAACGATATCTTAAAGCTCCAGAAACATCTATATCCTTAATTGCTTCTTCTAAAGGGGTGGCATTAATATTTAAATAAGAAAAAGCTAATAAAGCCGTTGCTGGATATAATATTGATTTTAATTTCATTGAAAAATCCTTTTTATAGTTTGAAGTTATTTATTATATTTAAGAAAATCTAAAGTAAAGCTTTATTTATAAAATACAGAATAAATGTTAGAATATTATTTTAAATAATTTTTTAAGGTTTATATGAATTTATATTCTACTTCTAGGAAACTTATTAAAAATGTTAAAAATTTTTATAAAATTAAATTATATTCTTTATTTAATGTAAAAGATAATAGTATTTTTTTGGGCTGGGGACGTAAAAAATCTGGTTTAAGGGCTATTTCTTTAGCTAAAAAACATAAAGGTTCATTTTTGCTTTTAGAAGATGGTTTTATAAGATCTTTAAATTTAGGTCTTTATAATTCTCCAAGTTTTAGTGTAGTAGAAGATGATATAGGAATTTATTATGATAGTAATGAAGCTTCAAGACTTGAAAATTTATTAAATAATCATACTTTTGATTCTTTATTACTGCAAAAAGCCAAAAAAGCTATAGATTTAATCAAAAAATATGAAATCACAAAATACAATAATACCCTTGATATTCCTGATAATTTTTTTAAAAAATACGAAAAGCGTATTTTAGTTATCACTCAGGTTGATCAAGATGCTTCTTTAAAATATGGCCAAGCATTAAGATTTAGTACAAATGAGATAATACAAGATGCTATCAATGAAAATAAAGATGCTAGAATTTATATCAAAATCCACCCTGATGTTTTAAGTGGTAAAAGAAAAAGTGATTTTGACTTAAATCTTTTGCCAGAAAATTGTGAGCTTATTAGCAAAAATTATAATCCTATCGCTTTATTGAAATATTTTTCTAAAGTTTATACTAAAACTTCTACCATGGGTTTTGAAGCTTTAATGGTTGGTTGTAAATGTGTATGTTATGGTTTACCTTTTTATGCAGGATGGGGACTAACTATAGATAAATTAGTATGTCAAAGAAGAAAAACAAAAAGGAGTTTAGAGGAAGTTTTTGCTGCAAGTTATATGCTTTATGCGCGTTATTTTAACCCTTATTTAAATCAAAAAAGTGATATTTTTGATACTATTTATACTTTAAATCGTTATAAAAATATAGAAAAAATAAATTCAAAGCGTCTTTTTTTTCTAGGTTTTACTTTATGGAAAAGAAGATTTATCAAACCTTTTTTTAAAGCACAAACCAATAAAATCATTTTTGTTAATTCTATTGAGTCTTTGTTTAAATTTAATATTACCAAAGACGATAAATTTTTTATTTGGGGTTATAAATTTAAAAAAGAAGAATTAATGAGGCATTTTAAAGAAAATCCAATTTATTTTGTTGAAGATGGTTTTATAAGATCTATTTCTTTAGGATCTGATCTTACAAGAGCTTTTTCTTTGGTTGTTGATTCTAAAGCTTTTTATGTAGATCCAAGTAAAGAAAGTGATCTTGAAAACATTTTACAAAATTATAAATTTGATGAAATTTTAATACAAAGGGCTAGAAATTTAATTGAAAAATTAAAAATAAATAAAATTTCAAAATATAATGGCTTAAAACATCACAAACTTTCTTTAAAGGCAAGAGAAAATCAAAAAATTATTTTAATTCCTGCTCAGGTAGAAGATGATGTTTCTATGGTTTTGGGAGGAATGGGCTTTACTACACAAGATTTAATCAAAGAAGTGCGTCTTAAAAATCCTAAAGCTTATATAATTTTTAAACCCCATCCTGATGTTTTAAGTGGAAATCGCAAAGGTTTAAAAGATGAAAAAATTATTCTAGAATTTTGTGATGAGATAATAAAAAATGTGAGTATAGATAGCGCAATCAATGTAAGCGATGAAATTCATACTATTACTTCAACTTCTGGCTTTGATGCACTTTTAAGAGGTAAGAAAGTTTTTACTTACGGCTTGCCTTTTTATGCAGGATGGGGACTTACGCAAGATAAACATAATACAACAAGAAGAACAAGAAAATTAAGTATCGAAGAGCTTGTAGCGGCAACTTTAATACTATATCCAAGGTATATAAATCCTTTAAATAAGCATTTATGTGAAATTGAAGTTACTTTAGATATAATGCAAAAAATGCAAAATATTTATTTTTCAAAATATTGGATTAAATTAAGTATAGATACTAGAAATTTTATTATAAGAAAAATAAGAAGAATTTTTGAAAAGATAGTATAACGGGGGGGGGGATTCCCTATTTTTATGAATTTTAGCAAGAAGATTAAAAAAGAATTTAGTAATAAAAATATTGTTCTTTTGCAAGGTCCTGTTGGGAGTTTTTTTAAACGTTTATCTTACGAATTAAAAAAAAATAATACTCAAGTGAGTAAAATTAATTTTAATGGCGGAGATTTCTTTTTTTATCCTAAAGGTTTTATTTATAAAAATAGCAAAGAGCAATTAGAAAATTTTTATAAAGATTTTTTTATTCAAAAAAAAATTCAAGCTATTATTATGTATAATGATTGTAGATTTATACATCAAGTAGCAATTAAAGTTGCTAAAGAGATGAAAATTAAAATTTGGGTCTTTGAGGAAGGATATATAAGACCTAATTTTATAACTTTTGAAGAAAATGGAGTTAATGCAAACTCAAGCACTCCAAGAGATAAAAATTTTTATCTTTATTATAATGCTAAAAAAGAAAAAAGTTTTGCTTTGAGTTCTACTTTTAAATCAATGGCATTTCAATCTTTTTTGTATTGGTTTTTTGCTTTCATTTTAGCCCCATTTTTTAATAATAAACTTCATCATCGATCTTTGAGTCCTTTTGAAATGTTTGCTTGGTTTTTGTCTTTAGGAAGAAAATTACTTTATAAAATAACCGAAAAAAAACTTAATAAAAAAATTTATAATCTTGATAAAAAATATTTTTTAGCCATACTTCAAGTATATAATGATACACAAATTATTCATCATTATAAAAAAAATATTGAGGAATTTATAGAAGAAAGTATTATTTCTTTTGCTGAACATGCAAGAGCTAAGCATTATCTTATTTTTAAGCATCATCCCATGGATAGAGGATATAAAAACTATTCCTTTCTTATTAAAACTTTAAGTCAAAAATATCATGTTGAAGGACGCGTTTTATACACACATGATGCTTATTTACCAACTCTTTTAAAACAAGCTTTAGGTTGTATTACTATTAATTCTAGTGTTGGAATTTCTGCTTTAATGTATAGATGCCCTCTGAAAGTTTGTGGAAATGCTTTTTATAATATTGATGGTTTGGCTTATCCAAAAAAGCTTCGATTTTTTTGGAGGGAAGCACACGCTTATAAGCCAAATTTAAAACTTTTAGAAAATTTTAGAGCTTATTTAATTGAAAAAAATCAAATAAATGGTAGTTTTTATAAAAATTCTTTTTTATTTACTAACAAGGAATAAAATATTTATTTATAATATTTTAAAAATAAATTTTAAATTTAGGAAAGTATATTGCAACGCGATGTATTTTATTTAGCAGGTTATGATCCTAGAACTTATAGATATTATTATTCTTTATTTAAAAAAAATTTAAATTTATATAAAAATAGATTTAATATAGATGCACAACTTTCTAAAAGTTTTACACAAGATAATATTTATTGGAATATAGAGGGAAAAAACTATCAAACAAAATATCATTTTTTGGCTTGGAATGATATTGTTAAAACTAATTGGTCTGAAAGTTTTAAGGATGCTCTTTTAGATTGTTATAGTTTTTTTAGGATTTATACTATTACAGGGCTTTTTATCAAATTTGGTAAAGCTTCTATATATCAATTGATAACAGGATATTATCCTTTTTTTTATGTTATTTTTTCTTTATGTTTAGCTTTAATTTGTAGCAGCGCTGTTTTTTTATCAGCTAAAATTTATATCCATTTTATTTTTGCCGCATTTTTTAGCGTGCTTGCATTTTATATGGTTAATCGATTTTTATTTAATTATGGAAGAAAATTAGCTGTTTTTTGGATTTCTAGAATTTGCTCATTTTGTGCAAATTGGCATAAATTCAAAAAAGGTCAATTAGAAAATAGAATTGAAGAATTTTCTCATTTTATTTTTAATACTTTAAAACAAAATCAAAATAAACAAGATTATGAATTAATTTTAATAGCTCATAGCGTTGGAACTATAATGTGTATTGAAATATTAGAACAAATTTTGCATCTTTGTAAAGAAGAAAAAATTGATTTTTCAAAATTAAAGATTTTAACCCTTGGGGAATGTATTCCTTTGGTAAGTTTTCAAAAAAAATCTTTCGATTTTAGAAAAAAGATAGAATTTATAGGCGACTTTAATTTAAAATGGTATGATTTTACTTCAGTTATTGATGGAGCTTGTTTTCCTCAAGTTGATTTTATAGAAGAAAGTGGAATAAAAACTCAGTTTAAACCAAAATATTTATCTGCTAAATTTCATACTCTTTATGAAAAAAAATATTATAAAAAAATTAAAAGAAATAAAAATGATGCTCATTTTTTATATTTGTGGAGTGTTCAATTAAGAGGAGGTTATGATTTTTTTAATTTTATCACCAATGAAAAATTTTTAGAAGAAAAAATAAGGAGTTAATATGAGCCAATGTCCGTTTTTCCCAAAACCTTATAAAACTAAAGCTTCAACTTTACTTACTTTTTTACTTAAGCGTAGGTCCTGGCTTGATGGACTTTATGAAAGAAGCTATAAGATGCAAACAGGTTATGTTAGAATGCCTAATTTTGATCTTTATGTTGTTAATGATACTAAAGAAGTAAAGCGTATAATGATTGATGAGGTAAAAGAATTTCCAAAAAGTGAATTTTTACATCAACTTTTAAGTCCTTTGCTAGGTGAGAGTATTTTTACGACAAATGGAGAAGTTTGGAAGAAGCAACGCGAACTTTTGCGTCCAAGCTTTGAAATGACACGCATTAATAAGGTTTTTGATCTTATGAGTGAAGCTGTTGCTGATATGATGGCTCGTTTTGAAAAATATAATGATGAAAGCATTATAGAAGTTGATGAAGCTATGACCTTTGTAACAGCTGATGTTATATTTAGGACTATTATGTCTTCAAAACTTGATGAAGAAAAAGGAAAAAAAGTTTTAGATGCTTTTGTTACATTTCAAGAGCAAAGTGTCCATAGTGCTATGCGACGTATGTTTCGTTTTCCAAAATGGATCTCTTATATTTTAGGGGATAAAAAAAGATTAAAAGCTGGAGAGACTATAAGAGAAGTTTTAAGCGAAATTATTAAACCAAGATATGAAAGTTTTAATCCACAAAATACAAATGAATTTGATATACTTGAATCTTTGCTTTGTGTAGTGGATGCTAATACAAACAAAAGATTTTCTTTTGAAGAAATTTTAGATCAAGTTGCTATGCTTTTTTTAGCTGGTCATGAAACAACAGCAAGTTCTTTAACTTGGACTTTGTATCTTTTAAGCTCATTTGAAGATGAACAAGAAAAAGCTTATAGGGAAATTGAAGAAGTTTTACAAGGTAAAGATATTGAAATAACTCATTTAAAACAATTTAAAATTCTTACAAATATTTTTAAAGAATCCCTAAGACTTTATCCTCCAGTAGGATTTTTTGCAAGAGAAGCAAAACAAGATACTAAAATAAGAGATAAATTTATAAAAAAAGGCTCAGGAGTTGTTGTTGCTCCTTGGCTTATCCAAAGACACGAAAAATATTGGGAAAAACCAAATGATTTTGATCCTTCACGCTTTGAAAATGATTATAAAAAAGATGCCTATTTTCCTTTTGGTATGGGTGAGAGAATTTGTATAGGACAGGCATTTGCTATGCAAGAAGCAATTTTAATTCTTGCTAATATTTTAAGAAAATATAAATTACAATTACAAGAAGGATTTGTTCCAGATGTTGTGGGCAGATTAACAGTTCGTTCAGCTAATGGAATGAATATAAAATTTATTAAAAGGAAAAAATGAAAGAAAAATTAGCAGGAACTTTATTATTATGCGCCATTGTCCCTTTGGCTGTAATAGGTTATATTTTTATAGTTTTTGTTGGAATTTTTTTTAATGTAAAAAGAGCAAGACAGGGAGTAAGAGCATTAGATCACTTTGTTAATGCAAGTTTGTTTAATGGTTATGCATGGGAGAGTGTTTCTTCTCATGCATGGAGAGAAAGGCATCATAAAAAATGGGCTAGAATAGTTGTTAAAATTACTGATTTTTTTCAAAAAGATCATTGTAAAAGAGCCAACAAAAGAGAACAACCAGTTGTTGATTTTATTTTAAAAAGAGGACTTGAAAAACAAACTATAGGCAAACAAGTTTAACTATCATTTTTATTTAAATTAATTATAAAATCATTTATTTGTTCTTTAAATTCTTGTTCATTAATTATAAATTTCATTTTAATAATTTGCATATTAAAAGGGGTTAAAATGCTAAAATAATACCATTTTATTTCTTTTACATTATCATAATAATCATATTGAGAAAAACTTCCTATGCCATAATTTTTATATGGATATTCTTTGTAAATTTCTCTAAAAATTTTAGGAATTTCATTAGTTATTATAAAGATGATTTTTTTATTAAACTTATTATTTTGATAGATATTCAATTCTTTAAATTTGCTTTTTGGATGATAAATTTTTAAAATATTTAATAAAGAATCATCAGGATCTTTTAAGTGATGAATGTT
>NZ_JAENKS010000033.1:0-11070 GCF_016598975.1 Campylobacter sp. 2018MI34 | reverse complement strand
TGTTGTATGAGTGTTTTAAGCATCATTTGATAATTTTTTTATAACTTTAGAAATTACAAAAATAAAATTAAATAATTTTTGAAATAAAAAATTAAGGGATTTAAAAAGTAGATAAAATTTAAATTTTCAAATTTATATTTACTAAAAAATATAAAATTTAAAGATTAAATTAATTTTCAGTATTAAAAAGTTGCTTTAAGTATTCTTGTTTTAAAGAGTTATTTACTTCTGCTTTTATTTCTTTTTGTTCCTTTATGGCTAAATCTTCATCAGAAAAATATAAATAATCAATTCCAAAAATTACAGCAAAAAATATAAGCAAAGGGATTAAAAAAATCATTTTAAGATAATCTCCTAAAAATACTTCCATAATACTCTATATTTTCCGCTTTTTCATTTTTTTCTATAGTTTCTATGGCACCACTATTGATAGCTTTTTGTATATCGTCATCTAAATCTTGATAAGAAAAAACCATACTGATGCTAATTATATTAGAAAGTTTTTCAAGCTTTTTATAAGAATTTAACTCATCTTCTAAATTTTCACTTTCTATAACTACTATAATTTTACCATTTTCACTCATTTCAACTGAACAATTTGGAACTTGATTGATATCTTGTATCAATTTTTCTTGATTTTCTTCTTTTGTTAAAATTAAAACACTAGAAAGATTCATTTTAAACTCCTAAATAAAAGTATATTTGAAAATCCAGAAAGAATAAAATTTTTATTATCTATAAAAATTATATTTTCAACGCTTAAATTTTCATTATCAAAAAAAGTTAGCTGTTTTAAAGTATCTGTGCCAAAGACCTTTGTTTTATTGTCATTATTATCACTAAAAACAGCAATTTTACCATCAGGACTTAAAGAACAAGCATAAATTAAAAAATTTTGTTGTAAAAAATTTTCTTTATTGTTTTTTATAATGCCTATACGTCTATCAGTAGAACAACTTAAGATAATATTTTTTTTAAAATCTATTTGATAGATATTGTCTTTGTGAATTTGTTTATATTTGTACAATACTTTCCATTCTTTTAAATCAAAAAGTTCTATTTCTCCACTTTCAAAACCTAATGCCAAAATACTCTTATCTTCATTAAGTTGCAAATTTCCTAAAGCTGATTGTGAAAATTTAAATTTTTTTAATAAAGTTAAATTTTTTATATCAAAAAGATAAATTTCAGAACTTATTGAAGCTATGAGAATGGTATATTTGTTAATAAAAAAAACTTTTCTTATATCATTTAATTGAATTTTTTGTTTTGTGAGTTGTTTGTCTTTATAAACAAATAAATCTTTTTTTCCATAACTTCCTTCACTTAAAATCAATAAACTGTCTTCTAAAGAATCTATATCATAAATTTGAGAAAAACTTTCATCATAATAAGTTTTGATCTTAGGTAGAATAAAAAGCTTTTTTAATTTATCGTTTTTTAAACCAAAAGAGAAAACTTCGCCTTTGTCGGTTCCAATATATAAAAAATCTCCATTTTTTTTTAGAGAACTTATATTTGAACTTAGTTTTATCTCATAAGAAAAAGAATAAAGTATAAAAAAAGTAAGGATAAAAAATATCCTTACCATATTTTATTTAACTCCTTCATTGATTACATCAATTAGGTTTGATTTTTTAAGTAAATCTTTATTTGTAAAGTCTGCTTTAAAAGTATTTCCCACTATAGGTTTAGCATCACTTTGTGGCACGTGGCATTGAGTACAATTAAATCTTGTATCGCTGATAACATCGCCTGTATTTTTATCGTGTCTAAAATCATAATAGTGAGTTGGAGGGATCGGAGTAGCACCAACATCTGCTGCTATAGCTTTATCATGACAACTTAAACACGAATTGTTATCTTTTGTAATAGGCAATAAATCTTCTACAGAATGCGGGATCAATGGAGGTGCATTCTCATAAGATCTATCATAAACGCTAGCTTCTCCTGGTTGAGCTGCACTATAGTTAATATCTGCTAAAACAACTTTATTTTCATTTTCTAAACTTGCTTTTCTAAGCCCAATTTGCTCTGAACTTATACCGCTATTGATTCCGCAGGCAACCAAAAATAAAGCTGCAGCAGTTGAAACTAAAAATATTTTCTTTTTCATTATTTTTTCCTTAAATCGAATATATTAAAATTTAAAGCATTATCATCGCAAACTTCTATACATCTTGCACATCGTATACACTCTCCTGAAGTTACACTAGAACTTTCTTTTGTTATCATCCATAAAACTTGTTTTTCTGGACATATATTGATACAACGATAACATTTAGTGCAATTATCTACATTATGCTTTATTTTTAAAATCGCAAAACGAGAAATTACAGCATAAAAAGCTCCCAAAGGACAAATATGAGAGCAAATAGCTCTAGGACTTAAGAAAGTGTCTATGCAAAAAATGATAAAAGCAACAAAAATCCAAGAAGTTCCACCAAAAATAATTCCTCTATGTATAATGCCTATATAAGAAAAATTTTCAAATACAGGTAAAGAGAATATAAAAGATAAAATCAATACTAAAACTAAAATAAAATAACGCAAATTTTTATTTAAAATTAAAAATTTACTTGTTTTAAAATTTAATTTTTGACGCATAAAAGCGGAAAAATCTGTAATTAAATTTATAGGGCAAACCCAAGAACAAAACGCTCTACCTAAAAATACTCCATAAAGTATAAAAACCACCAAGGCACCTAAAAGCATAGTTATATCTATACTTAAACTCGCTAAGAAAATTTGTAAAATAGCAAAAGGATCGCTTAAAGGAATAGTTGAAAAAAGAACAGAAGAACTTAAATTTCCATTTAATATAAAATGAGTACTAGTAAAACTAAAAAGAACTAAAATTGCAATCTGAGTAAAACGTCTTAATATTAGATATTTCATAACATTTCCTCATTATTAAGATAATCTTGTGCTTTGTTTTGATCTAATTTTTTTTCCTCATTGCTTTCATTTAAACGTTTTTCATCTTCTTTATCCCAACCTTTAACATAATGAGATCCTGCTTTACCTAAAACAAATTTTCTTGGCAAAACTCTAATGGCTGGTTCTTGTGTAATGCAAGCAAGCTCACAAAGTCCGCAACCTACACAAACTTCATGATCTACGATAGGTAATAAAAAAGCATGTTTTGCTGTGCGTTCATTTCTCTTAAATTCAAGCTTTAAAGCCTTATCAATCAAAGGACAAGCTCTATAACACGCATCACATTGAATCCCCCAATGTGCTACACATGAAGCACTATCGATAATAGCTATACCCATTTTAAGTTCATAAACCCCATCTTTTTTTTCAAGATACTTTTTATCTAAAGCATCTGTAGGGCATTCTCTAATGCAAGGTATATCTTCGCATAAATAGCAAGGAATTTTTCTTGCTTCAAAAAAAGGTGTTCCATTTTGGGGTGCATCAAGTAAAGAAGCAAGTTTTAAGGTATCATAAGGACAAGCATTAACACAAAGTCCGCAACGAATACACTTTGATAAAAATACTTCTTCATCATCTGCACCTGGAGGCCTAAGATAATATCTATCTTTGGCATTTAAAGCTAAAGTAGCTAAAAAACCACCTCCGGCACAAAGGCACAAATTTTTAAAGCTTTTTATGAAAAATTCTCTTCTTTGCATTAAATTTAAGCCTTAGTAATTTTAACCGCACATTTTTTATAATCGGTTTGTTTTGATAATGGACAAGTAGCGTCTAGAGTTACTTTGTTGATATAAACATTCTCATCAAACCAAGGCACATAAACAAGTCCAACAGGTGGTTTATTTCTACCTCTCATATCTATACGTGCTTTTACTTTACCACGACGTGATTCTATCCAAACTAAATCACCTTGATTTAAAGATAAATTTTTTGCATCTATTTCATTGATATAGCAAAGTGCTTCAGGAACAGCTCTATAAAGCTCAGGAACACGCATAGTCATAGTTCCGCTATGCCAATGCTCAAGTACCCTACCCGTTGCAAGCCAGAATGGATACTCTTTGCTTGGTCTTTCAGGAGCTTTCATAAATGGTCTAAAGAAAATTTTTGCTTTATTTTTAATGCTATATTTTTTATCATCTTTTGGAGCGATTAAATCACCCTTAGCAAGCATTTTGTCAAATTCTCCATAGAAAGCAAAATCAGAATTTGGAGCAGCTTTTTTTGCATAATAATCAAATTTAGTATTAAAACGCCATTGTGTTTCTTTTCCATTAACAACTGGCCATCTTAATCCTCTTACTTTATGATAAGTGTCAAATTCTGCCAAATCGTGACCATGACCTAAACCAAATTTGCGGTATTCTTCCCAAAGATATTTTTGAACGAAAAATCCATAACCTTTAAATTCTTTACCATCGCTTCCTATGATATTTCTTTCATCACCTTTTGCATCAGTATTGTCAAATCCTTTGGCTACTTCATCTTCTGTGCTAAAACCTTTAGCTTCAGCATTTGCAAAAAGAACATCATATAAAGTATCTTCTTCGTTATATCCCATATTTTTAGCATCTTCTAAAACACTTGGCAAGGTTAATTTATCATCTACTTTTTGCTCTTTCCATACTTCTTTGAGTTTAAATCTTTTTGCAAATTCCATAATTTGCCAAGTATCACTCATAGCTTCACCTACAGGTAAAACTTGTTGGCGCCAATGCTGTGTTCTTCTTTCGGCATTACCGTAAGCACCCCATTTTTCATATATCATAGCGCTTGGTAAAATTAGATCAGCTACTTTTGCTGAAATTCCAGGATAACAATCACTTACTACAATAAAATTATCCATATTTCTTGCTGCATCGATCCAGTGATTTGCATTGGCAGTATTTTGCCAAGGATTATTTACTTGAACCCAAATGAATTTTATTTTTCCATCTTCTAAATTTCTCATTATATCAACAAAAGGAGAACCTGGTTTTGGATTGATAGTTTTTGCAGGAACTTTCCAAATTTTTTCTGAAATTTCTCTATGTTTTGGATTTGCAACAACCATATCTGCTGGCAAACGATGTGCAAAAGTTCCAACTTCTCTAGCTGTTCCACAAGCACTTGGTTGTCCTGTTAAAGAAAATGCTCCGCTTCCAGGTTTTGATTGTTTGCCTAGTAATAAATGCACCATATAAGCTTGCTCATTTACCCAAGATCCACGCGTATGCTGATTAAAGCCCATAGTCCAAAAACTTACTACTTTGCGATTTTTTTCAATATATAAATTTGCTAGTTGTTGAAGTTTTTTCTTGAAATCTTCTAAAGATTCATTATCATCACCTTTTGAAACTTCTGCAACATAATCAAGTGTATAAGGGCTTAAAGCTTTTTTAAATTCTTCAAAGCTAATTTCCCAATTGTCACTAGCTTGAGCTCTATGTTTCATATAGAATTTATCGCCTTTTTTAACACCAAGATAAGCAAGTGAAGTTGCTTCTTCATCATCTAAAGTGATCACATTTTCTTTTTCAACTATATCTTTTTCTGATTCTTTAAATTTTGGATGATTTGGATCATTTCTCATACCATAACCAATATCAGTATATCCTGTAGCAAAAACACAATGTTTATCAATAAATTTCTTATCTATTGCTTCTGGATGATTATATACAATTTCTCTAGCAATAAAATTCCAAATTGCTAAATCTGTATTTGGTTTAAAAATAATTTCAATATCTGCTATATTTGAAGTTCTATTAGAATAAGTGCTTAAATTTACTATTTTTACTTTATCAAGATTACTTAATTTTCTATCACTTACTCTTGACCAAAGAATAGGATGCATTTCAGCCATATTTGCACCCCAAGTTATAATAGTATCTGTTAATTCTATATCATCATAACAACCTGCAGGTTCATCTATACCGAAAGTTTGCATAAATCCAATTACCGCAGACGCCATACAATGTCTTGCATTTGGATCGATATTGTTTGTTCTAAAACCAGCTTTTGCAAGTTTTAATGCAGCATATCCTTCTTGAATAGTATATTGACCACTTCCAAATATACCTATACCACTAACACCTAATTCGTTGTAAGTTTTTTTAAATTGCTTTTCCATTTCATCAAAGGCTCTTTGCCAAGAAACTTGTTTAAATTTACCTTTTTTATCAAATTCGCCTTTTTCATTAACACGTAATAAAGGAGTAACTAATCTATCCTCTCCATACATAATTTTTGCATTAAAATAACCCTTGATACAATTAAGCCCTCTATTAACTGGAGCTGCTGGATCTCCTTTTGTAGCCACTATTTTGCCATCTTTTCTAGCAATCATAATTCCACAGCCTGTTCCACAAAATCTACAAACTGCTTTATCCCATTTCCAATTTTCTTCATTAGAAGCAAAACTAGGAACACTAAGCCCTGCAACACTTGCAGCACTTGCAATAGCGGTGTTCTTAATGAAATCCCTTCTATTCATTATTTCCTCCAAAAAATTTAAAGATAAAAGTTTTATTATAGTTTATGCTTAATAAAAAAAATATTAATTTAGTAACTAAAAGAAATAATTTCAAAATATCTATTTAGGATATTTTGAGTCCTAAATAATTGATTTAAATAATAATATTTAATAAGCAAGAAAATTTCCAAATAATACAAATAACTATTTGGAAATTTTTAAAATATTAACGTTTGAGTTGATTAACAATGCTTAACATATCATCGCTTGTTGTAATAGCCTTTGAACCTGCCTCATAAGCTCTTTGACCTGTGATAAGATCTGTCATTTCTTCAACAAGTTGAACATTGCTAAGTTCAACAAAACCATGTTTAATTTGTCCTAAGCCATCTTGACCAGCAATTCCAGCAACTGGAGCTCCACTTGCACCCGTTTCTAAGTAAAGATTATCACCTATTGAATGAAGTCCTGCAGGATTGATAAATTGCACAAGCTCTACTTGTCCAATTTGGGTTTCTTGTTGCTCTCCTGGAAGCATAACAGAAACTGTTCCATCTGTAGCAACATTGATCGCAATAGCTCCTTCTGGAATAGTCATTTCAGGTAAAAGTCTATATCCATCTGAATTTACTATATTTCCTTCATTGTCTTTAGTAAATTGTCCATTTCTAGTATAACCTATAGTTCCATCAGGAAGTTGCACTTGAAAAAATCCATTTCCCGCAATAGCCATATCTAAGCCATCTGTACTAGTGGCTTTAAAACTTCCTTCTGTAAAAATTTTAGTAATTGCAGTTGGACGCACACCAACGCCCACTTCTATACCAGAAGGAGAAAGAGTAGTAGCAGAAGTTGAAGTTCCTGCATACTTCATAGTTTGATACATAAGATCAGCAAATTCAGCTCTTGATTTTTTAAATCCAACTGTATTAACATTTGCAATATTATTTGAAGTAACATCAATTTGTGTTTGCTGTGCTATCATACCTGTAGCAGCAGTGTGAAGTGATCTCATCATAGTTTTATCCTTTTATTTATTTAACGCTTGCAAGTTTATTGATAGCATCTTGGTTTAAATCATCCATATGCGCTGTCATAACTTTTTGATACATTTCAACCATTCTATTGGCCTCTATAAGACTTACCATTTCGGTTACAGGATTTACATTTGATCCTTGAGAAAAACCTTGTCTTATCGCATTTGAATTATCTAAATCTCTAATTCTTGTTAAATCATCGATTTTATATACATTATCGCCATCTTTTTGTAAAGCTCTTATATCATCTACTTGAGCAATAAACAATCTTGAGTTTTGATTCCCATCAACAGAAATATTTCCATTTTTATCAACATTGATATAATTTGCATTTTCATTTACTTTAATCCACGCATTTTGGGGATTGTTAAAATAATTAGAATTTAAAACTTTATAACCTTGTTTATTTACCAAATAACCCTCATCATCAAGCTGAAAATTTCCATCTTTTGTGAGTCTTACTTCGCCATTATTTGTTTGCACTAAATAAAAAGCATCTTCTCTAGTTATTGCAAGATCTAAAGGATTATTAGTAGTTTTTAAAGAACCCATTGTAAAATCTGTATATTCTTGATCAATTTGAGGAACTCTATCGATCGTAGTATTAGCAAATCTTGAAGCATCTCTTGTATGATTTTGTATAGGCAACTCATCTTGAGTTTCTTTAAAAATCCTTTTAAAATCTGCAATAACAACATCATCTCTTTTATAACCACTTGTATTAATATTAGCAAGATTGTTTGTAATCACATCTAATCTATTAAACTGTGTTACCATACCACCGGTTGCTTGATAATATCCATTTTGCATATTTTCACCTATATTTTTAATTTTCAAAAAATGTTTAAGCAAAGAGTGTTCCAAAAAATTTTTCAAAATTTAAATGATATTAATACAATATAAATTTTTAAGAAATTTTTAGCTAAAATATTAAATTCAATGTAAAAACTGAAATAAGGAAATTAATGAGCGCAAAAACCCAAGAAGCAGAATTAGAAGAGCTATTTAAAGAAAATGAAAAAGATTATATTACTTATGAAAAATTAGTTAAATATCTTTCAAAACAACCCAACGCATCTATAGCCAAAAAAATACAAACTTTGATCAAAAAATATAAAGTTCAACTTTTTTCAGCAGCTGAAATTGCTCAGATTAAAAATATAGAAGATGCTAAAAGATTGCAAGAAGAAAAACAAAAGCTTCAAGATACAAGCTTGGAAAGCGAATTTGATTTAGCAAATGAAAATGATTTATTGGAATGGAGTAGATCAGATTCTCCTGTGCGTATGTACTTAAGGGAAATGGGGCAAATTGCTCTGCTTAGTAAAGATGAAGAAGTAGAAATCTCTAAAAAAATAGAACTAGGCGAAGATATTATAATTGATGCTTTTTGTTCTGTTCCTTATTTGATTGATTTTATCTTAGATTATAAAGAACCTCTTATCAATAGAGAAAGAAGAGTAAAAGAACTTTTTAAAAGTTTTGATGATGATGATAAAAATGATGATAAAAATGATGAGCTTGAAGAAGATGAAGAATTAGAAAATGAAAATGATGACAAAAATAAAAAAAATAAGAAAAAAGAAGATGAAAGAACTTTAAAAGTTATAGAAAAATTCAAAGCCCTAGAAAAAGCAAAAAAAGATTGGCTTAAAGTGAGTAAAACAGACAAGGAAAGCAATAATGATGAATTACTTGATAAATTAAGCATTGCTTTTAAAAAGAATATTCTCAAAGAAAAACTTATGGATTTAGGCCCTACTTCAAAACTTATTTCAGAGATTGTAAAGTCAATGGAAACAGCTCTTAAGAGTGATGAAGAATTTGATAAGGAGCTTAAACGCTTAGAATATCGCTTACCAATGTTTTCAGAAGAACTTAAGACACGTCATGCAAATATTTTAAAAGATATTACAAAATTAAGCAAAGAAGAAATTGCTGAAAAATCACTAGAAACTACCATGGTTAGCACATATATGGAAATAAAAAAACTCTTTCAAACTAAAGAGGCTAGTAAAAAAGGATTTGATCTTGAAAAAAATCATCTTAAAGAAATTTTAGAACAAATTAAACGTGGAAAGAAAATTTCAGACGAGGCTAAAGCAAGAATGGCTAAATCAAATTTACGTTTAGTGGTAAGTATCGCAAAACGCTATACAAATCGAGGATTGCCTTTCTTAGATCTTATACAAGAAGGTAATATAGGTCTTATGAAAGCTGTAGATAAATTTGAATATAAAAGAGGTTATAAATTCTCAACCTATGCTACTTGGTGGATAAGACAAGCTATATCAAGAGCAATTGCCGATCAAGCAAGAACAATTAGAATTCCTATACATATGATAGAAACTATTAATCAAATCAATAAAATCATACGCGAACACTTACAAAAAAATGGCAAAGAACCTGATGTAAGCATCATAGCTAAAGAAGTGGGTTTAAGTGTAGATAAAGTTAAACAAGTAATTAAAATCACAAAAGAACCTATATCATTAGAAGCTCCTATAGGCAATGAAGATGATGGAAAATTTGGAGATTTTGTAGAAGATAGAAATTCACTCTCTCCTATGGATCATATTTTAAAAGATGATTTAAAAGAACAAATTGATGAAGTTTTAGATCAGCTCAATGATAGAGAAAAAGCTGTCATTCGTATGCGTTTTGGCTTAATGGATGATGAGAGCGATAGAACTTTAGAAGAAATTGGTAAAGAACTTAATGTAACTAGGGAAAGAGTGCGTCAAATAGAAAGTTCAGCTATTAAAAAATTAAAACACCCTAAAGTTGGAAGAAAACTTAAAAATTATATAGAAGGATGGAAATAATTTTTTCATCCTTTTGTGCTTTAAATTATTTTTATATATTTTTATTATATTAATTTCATATTTTAATCTAGTCTTTTAAATATCCAATTATTTTTAATTTAAAATATCTAAAGTTTGTTACTTCAAAAATTTTATTTTTATTTAATTTTTTAATCTTCCCCATCTAATTCTTTACACATCTTTTCAAATTCTTGATAATACTTCCAAGACTCAATTATATCAGGGCGTTGTTGTTTAATATGGATTAATTCTTTATCTAATATAGCTTTTAATTTTTGTCTTAAATTAACGTTTTCTTTAAAATAATTTAAAATATCATTTGCATTACACAACTTAAGTTTTTAAATATTTTATAATAATGATTTAAAAGAGATATAACAATAAAATTTGAATTTTTAAAATCTTGCTATCTTATAAAATAATAACTTTTCTTAATAAAAATATTTAAAGCTATAAATGAAATCATCCTTTTAAATATTTACAAAAACTAATAAATATAATTTTAAAAATATTTAAATTTTTATAAGATTATAGCTTGATTTTTGTTATTAATAAATTTTCAGTTTAGAATATTTTTAAAGATATTTTAGATAAATTGTATTCTAATAATATAAATTTATTTTTAAAAAATAACCATACAGTCAGTCTCAAAAGACTAATTATTTTTACAATTTGTAAAAATTTAATTTAAACTCTAGTCTGACTCATTAGCTTATCTAATCTATCCATTATATTATTTACATAAGAATTTATACTTTCATTACTTGCTTTCCAACCATTAGCTTTTGCTTGATTAAATTCTCTATCAAACCAA
>NZ_JAENKS010000032.1:0-13893 GCF_016598975.1 Campylobacter sp. 2018MI34 | reverse complement strand
AAACTAAATAAAAAACAATTTAATGATAAATATAAAGCTGTGTTAAAAATTTAATTTCATTGATAGATTATGCTTAAATTTTAGAACAAAGCTTTGAAGTGTTTTTAAATGAGATGGGTTGGTTGTTTTATTTTTATAATAAGATTTTAAAAATAAAAAATAATTACTTATTAAATTTTCTCATAATCTTTTCCTATTAAAATTTCATTATTTATTTCTATAATTGGTCTTTTAATTAAAGTAGGATTTAATAAAACAATATTAAATAATTCTTCTTTGCTTAAACTTTGAAGCTTTTCTTTATTAAGATTAAGCTTTCTTGCACTTGTACTAGAAAGATTAATTAATTCATTTAAATTTCTTTTTAAAAGCCATAAATTTAAAATGTTATTATCTATTTTTTTAATATCTTTAAAAACAAAAGTAAGTTGTTTTTGTGTAAGAAAATCCATAGCTTTTTTAACGCTATTGCAGTTTTTGATTTATAAATCACTTCACTTTCACTTTATATAAACAATGTATCCTTTCTCAAATATTTTAATTAAGAAAGGTTCATATGAAAAAAATTTTTTTATCTTTGGTTGTAGGGACTGGAATACTTACAAATCTTTTAGCTGATGGCATTAAGATACAAGGAAGCATTGCAGAAATTTATGATAACAATAAAACATTATTAATTGATACAATCCATGGCGGACAAATGGCGATTAAAATTTTACCAAACACTGAAATTGATATGGATAATTGCGGTCTATTTGGAATGGATAAAAAAGGTATGTTTAAAGATCTTAAAACAGGAGATTTTTTAGAAGCTAAAATTTATTATATGTCATCATCAGCTACCCCGTCCAATACAGCAATTCCTACTGCAAGAAAAATAGAAATTGAATGTCGTAAGAAAGCTTATTAATTTTAATAATAAAACCTTTTAGGTTTTATTATCTTGGAAATTTTTAGGTAAACTTTCTACATAAACACTTCTACTTGGAAAAGCAAAACTCAATCCATTCTTTGCAACTATTCTCATAAATTCTAACATTAAGCTTTGTCTTGCATTTCTAAAATCATCTGATTTAATGGCTTTTGTATAAAAATAAAGCTCTATATTTATACTACTATCAGCAAAATCACTCAAGGCCACATAACAAGAATTTTTATACCCTTCTAAATCATTAATAGAAACTAAATTTTGGCGATATTTTACTTTCGTATCGCCGTATTTTAAAGCATTATCATCTACTTGAGCCACAAAAGGACTTTTTGCTAATAATTCTCTTAGGTCATTTACACAAGATTCTAATTGTTCTGGAGTTGCATCATAAGTTACGCCAAGATACATTCTTACATGACGCCCCATTTTTCTTTTACTCCAATTCTTAATATTAGCTCCCATAATAGTTGAATTTGGCAAAAAAACCAAAGAATTATCAAAAGTTCTTATAGTTGTTTTTCTAAGTCCTATCTCAACAACAGTTCCTTCAATACCTGAAATTTCTATCCAATCTCCTTGATTAAAACTATTATCAAACAAAAGCAAAATTGAAGCAAAGAAATTTGCAATAATATCTTTTGCTGCTAAAGCAACAGCCAATCCACCAATTCCTAAAGAAGCAATAATAGCAGAAATATTAAAACCAAGTTGAGCAAGTATAAAAAGTAAAGCTATAATAATAACAATAAAATATAACATTTTAATAATTAAATTTACAACTTCTTTTTTATCGCTTTTTTTAGCTAAATTTGCAACTAAAACAATACCATATCCATCTAAAATATTAAGAACAAGCCAAGCAATAAGTGCAGCATAAACAATATAAAAAAGATTTGTAAGATCAAAAGAAACAGGCGCTGGATAAAAAGCTATAGTCAAACAAACACTAATAGCATAAACAATAAGTAAAAATCCTACAGGTTTTTTGATATTTTCAATAAAAATTGTTTTAACTTCGTTAGCTTTTGCTTTATTACGATAAATTAGTTTTACCAATAAAAAATAAACTATTTGAGAAAAAATTTTCCTTAATGAAAAGAAAAAAACAAGAGTTAAAATTGAAATAACTATTTTTCCAGTATTTACAAAATGAATATTTGCTATTTCATTAATACGATCAATCCAGTTTTGAAGTCTTAAAATACTAAAAAGATAATTGCTTTCAAGCAAATTTGCATTTACTCTTAAATATTTTAAAATTTCATTATAAGAATTAACCGTATTAGAAATTACTTCTTCTTTATGTGAGATTTTTTCTATTTCATTAGGATTGGTGATTTTTGTTCTATAAACACTCAAATCCATACTAAGAGTTTTTTGTAAACCATTCATTGCATTATCAATAACACCTATGATACTTTCACTATCTGCGGCACTCTTAAAAAGATTTTCTAAGCTCAATAAAGAAGAATAAAAACTTTCAACGATATCCAAATAAGTTAAATTTAAAGCTGTATCTACATAAACAAAGCTTTTATCACTGCTACGTTTTAAAATATCTTGTAATTGTTGTTTAGATTTTAAAAAAGACTCTGTAGCTTTTTCATTTATCTTTTGACTTACAATTACGCGTGGAATTTCTGAAAGAATTTCTTTTTTTTGCTCTTCAAGTTCTTTTAGGATACCACTATATATACTTGCATTAGAATCTGTAAATTTTTTGTATTCATTAATTTGTCTATTTAATTCTACAAATTTCTGAGATAAAGTATAAACATTTCTTTCATTTAAAATGCTTTTATTTAAATCAATAAACTTAAAATCATCGTTTGCAAATAAATTTAAGACAAAAAAACACAAAACTAAAAAATTTCTCATAAACTATCCTTGAATTAAAGTAAAAACTTTGGATTTAAAATTATACTCATAAATTTCACCTGTTTCAATGATGTAATACCAAGCATGAATTTCTAATCTACCCTCTTCAAAAGATTTTAAAACATTAGGATAGGTTAAAATATTTTGCAAAGAATTAATTAAATTAAGTTTTTCTGTCAACCATGAACGCATTGGAGGATCTTTGGAAAATTTTAAAACATCTTTTTTAATATCTTTAAGAAGTGTAAGCCATTTTTTAACATTGGGCATTTTATCAAGCTCTTCTTTTGGATAATAAAGAGCACTACAACCGCCACAATTACTATGTCCACAAACAACTATATTTTTAATATGCAATGAATTTAAAGCATACTCAATTGCAGAAGTTGAAGCTAAAAAATCATCTCCCACGCGATAAGGAGGAATAATATTTGCAATATTTCTTACCACAAAAAGTTCCCCAGGACCTGTATTGGTAATTAAATGCGGTATAACACGCGAATCAGAACAACCTATAAAAAGTGTATGAGGATTCTGTTTATTTTTTAAACTTGCAAAAAGTTCTTCGTGTTCTTTAAAATCTTCTTGCATAAACTTTATAGCGCCTTTAATAAGATCTTTCATACATATCCTATTTATAAACTATGGAAATTAAATTATATCAAAAAATATCATACAAATCTAAATCTTTTTACTTTTGATTAAAACTTATTTGATAAATTTATGTTTTTAGTTCTAAACTATAATTAGAGTTAAAATAATTTTTTGGAGGATATAATGAGTCTTTATGATAGAGATTATTTAAAATCTAAAGAGCTTGAAACAAGCTACTCAAGCCAACTAAGTATTTTTATCAAGCAAACTTATCAACTATTTGCAGCGTCTTTATTAGCAGCTAGCGTTGGTGCTTATGTTGGAATTTTTGCTTTAGCATCTTTTTTTATACAATCTCAAGCAACTTTTTGGATTCTTTTCATTATTGAAATAGGACTTCTTTTTGCATTACAATGGAAAAAAAGAGAAGCTCCATTAAATTTAATTTTACTTTTTGGATTTACTTTCTGTTCAGGTCTTACTTTAACACCGTTATTAATTTCCGTTCTTGCATTGCCAACAGGTGCTATTATAATAGCTCAAGCTTTTGCACTTACAACCGTTGCTTTTGGTGCTTTAAGTATCTTTGCTATGAATACAAAAAAAGATTTTACAACAATGGGAAAAGCTTTATTTATAGTTCTTATTGTTATAGTAGCGGCAAGCTTATTAAATATTTTTATTAAAAGTGATATTGTAAGTCTTGCTATTTCATCGATTGCTGCGATTTTATTTTCTTTTTATATTCTTTATGATACTCAAAATATTATTCGTGGAAACTATGAAACTCCTATCGAAGGTGCTGTAGCTCTTTATCTTGACTTTGTAAATCTTTTTGTAAGCTTACTTAATATTCTAAGAAGTTTAAATAGTCGTTAATTTGTGGGAAAATTCCCACAAAATTCTTGATAATTTCAAATCTTTTCAAGTTTAAATAAGTTAAAATATTTTCTTAAACAATAATCACAAATTTAGGAAAAAATATGACAACTCTTTTAATTATTTTGCAGTTTATCATTGTTGTTGTTATTTGTATAGCTGTTTTACTTCAAAAAAGTTCAAGTATAGGACTTGGGGCGTATAGTGGAAGTAATGAAAGTTTATTTGGAGCAAAAGGTCCTGCAGGATTTTTAGCAAAATTTACCTTTTTTATGGGAATTGTATTAATAGCCAATACCATCGCTTTAAGCTATATTTACAATACTTCTTCTGGAGACTCTTTAGCCGAAAAAATAACTGTTAAAAATAACTCAAGCATTCCAAATCCACCTATGAGTGTTGTCCCTTCTATACCAACAAATAACGAAAATAATATTACTAAATAAAGGATTTAAAATGCTAAATGAAATTTTTAATAAGCAAAAAGCTCATTGTGAAAAAAGTTTAGAGTCATTAAAAAAAGACTTTACCACTCTAAGAACAGGTAAAGTTAATATTCACATTTTAGATCATATACAAGTAGATTATTATGGAAATTTGACACCATTAAATCAAGTTTCAACTGTTTTAGCAAACGATGCCTCTACTATAAGCATTACTCCTTGGGAAAAATCTATGCTTAAAAATATCGAAACTGCAATATCAGCAGCCAATATAGGAGTAAATCCTAATAATGACGGCGAAAGCGTAAAACTTTTCTTTCCTCCTATGACAAAAGAACAAAGAGAAGAAAATGTAAAACACGCTAAAGCTATGGGAGAAAAAGCAAAAATTGCTATAAGAAATATACGCAAAGATGCAAATGATAGTGTAAAAAAAATGGAAAAAGACAAAACCATTTCAGAAGATGAAGCTAAAAAAGCTTATAATGAAGTGCAAAAACTCACAGATCTTTACATTAGCAAAGTAGATGAAAGTGTAAAAAATAAAGAATCAGAACTATTAAAGGTATAAACTATGAATTTAGAACAAGTTTATAAAGATTGCAAAGCTTTATTAGAAGGGCATTTTTTATTAAGCTCAGGCAAACATTCTAAATTCTATTTACAAAGCGCAAAAGTTTTAGAATACCCTAACAAAGCTCAAGAACTTTGTGATGAATTAGCAAAAATAATCTCTCAATATTCTATAGAATTTGATTGTATTTGCTCTCCTGCTCTAGGTGGATTACTAGCTGGATACGAACTAGCAAGATCTTGTAATAAACGTTTCATTTTTACAGAAAGAGTAAATGGAGAAATGACTTTAAGACGTGGTTTTGAAGTGAAAAAAAATGAAAAATTTATTATTTGTGAAGATATTATTACAACAGGAGGAAGTGCTTTAGAGAGTGCAAAAATCATAGAAAGTTTAGGTGGTAAAGTAGTAGCTTTTGCTGCTTTGGCAAATCGTGGTTTTTGTGCTGTAAAAAATTTAAATACAAAAGCAAAAGAAAATGCAAAACTTCCAAATGATACTCCTCTTTTTACCTTAGGAAATTTTGACTTTGAAATTTATGATAGCGATCAATGCCCGCTTTGTGATCAAGGTAGCATAGCTATCAAGCCTGGAAGTCGTGGAAATTAATGAAAGAAAGAAAAATTAAAGCAAAAATCGCTTCACGCTTTTTGCGTTTTAAAGCTTTAACTATAGATATTTTTTTGCTTTATGTTCCAATTTTATATTTATTTTATTTTATTTTAGGCTCTAAAGATGCTTTTTTACAAAATGGCATTATTACAACCCTTTGCCCTTTGCTTTTTGGCTTTATACAAGCTTTATTTCTAGCAAAATCTGCTCAAAGTCCAGGTTTAAAAGCTTACGATCTTTATTTAATGGATTTAAAAAGTGGTAAAAAGCCTAAATTTTTAAAAATAATATTAAGATATTTTATATTTTTTATAAGCTTTGGAATGATAATAGGATTATTTTTTAGTTTTTTTAGAAAAGATGGTTTAAATTTACATGATATATTAACAAGAAGTTGTATTATAAAAAGAAAGGCTTAACAATGAAAAGAAAAAGAATTTACAATCCGAGTTCAAACGAAACTTTAAATGATAGAAAAGTTTTTGATGGAAATCCTCACGGGATTTTAAATTTTACCAAAGCAAAATACACTTGGGCTTTAAAACTTTGGGATGTTATGGAAGCAAACACTTGGTTTCCAAAAGAAGTAGATACCACTAAAGACGCTCTTGATTATCGTTGCAATCTCACTGCGGCTGAAAAAAGAATGTATGATCTTGTATGGTCTCAACTTATTTCTATGGATAGTTTTCAAACTAACAATTTAGCTGATAATATCAACCCTTATATTACAGCTCCTGAAATCAATGCTGTTTTAGCACGTCAAGCTTACGAAGAAGCAAATCATTCAAAATCTTATGCTGTTATGGTAGAAGCAATTTGTGATAATACTGATTTAATTTATGAAATGGAAAAACACGATGAAACCTTAAGAGAAAAAAATGATTTTATTTCAGGAATTTATGAAGAATTAGCAGGCGATGTAGATGATAACAAACTTCTTTTAGCAATGGTAGCAAATCAAATTTTAGAAGGAATTTATTTTTATAGTGGCTTTACTGCGATCTATGCTTTAGCTAGAGCTGGTAAAATGCTAGGATCTGCACAAATGATTCGTTTTATCCAAAGAGATGAAATCACTCATTTGCTTTTATTTCAAAATATGATTAATTCAACACGCAAAGAAAGACCAGATCTTTTTAACGATAAAAATATCAATAAAATTTATGAAATGTTTAAAAAAGCTGGAGAGCTTGAAATCAAATGGGGAAAATATATCACTCAAAATCAAATTATGGGCTTTACAGATGATATTATAGAAGAATATATCCATTATTTAATCGATCAAAGACTATTAGCAATCAATCTTGATAAAATATACAACGCAAGTCATCCTATCAAGTGGGTAGATGATTTTTCTAAATTTAATGATCAAAAAAGCAATTTCTTTGAAAGCAAAGTAACCAACTACTCAAAAGGTAGCATAAGTTTTGATGATTTTTAATCAATGAAAGAACAAAAAAAACAAAATTTAGCCTTGCTTTGTGATTTTTATGAATTCACAATGGCACAAGGCTATTTTTTAAAAAAATTAGAAAATGAACTTTGCTATTTTGAAGTTTTTTTCAGAAAAGTGCCAGATAATGCTTCTTTTGCTATTTTTGCTGGACTTGAGAGTGTTTTAGAATTTATTGAAAATTTACATTTTGATAAAGAAGATATAGAATTTTTAAGAAAACAAGAAATTTTTTGTGAAGAATTTTTAGAATATCTAAGCCGTTTTAAATTTATGGGCACTATTTATTCTATGAATGAAGGTGAAATTATCTTTCCAAATGAACCTTTAATGATCATTAAAGCAAACCCTATAGAAGCGCAACTTTTAGAAACCTTTCTACTTTTAAATATCAATCACCAAAGCCTTATTGCCACTAAAGCAAATCGCATAAAAAGAGTAGCACAAAAAGCTCTTGTTTTTGAATTTGGTGCGCGTAGAGCTCATGGAAGCCAAGCAGCTATTAATGGGGCAAGATCAGCTTATATAGCTGGTTTTGATGGAACTTCTTGCACTTTAAGTGCTAAAATTTACAATATAAAAGCCATAGGAACTATGGCACATTCTTGGATACAAATGTTTGATAATGAATACGAAGCTTTTATAAATTATCTTAAACTTTATCCTAATCAACCCATTTTACTCATTGATACTTATGATGTAAAAAAAGGACTTTTAAATGCCATCAATGCTTTTAAATCTTTAAATATCACAAAAGGTGCAGTGCGTTTAGACTCTGGAGATCTTTTAAATTTAAGCAAATTTATAAGAAAAGAACTCGATCTTGCAGGATTAAAAGAATGTAAAATTATCGCATCAAATTCTTTAGATGAATTTATCATAAAAGATTTGGTTTCAAATAATGCTCCTATCGATGCTTATGGAGTAGGAGAAAGACTTATAACCGCAAAAAGCGATCCTGTATTTGGTTGCGTATATAAACTTGTAGCAATACAAGAAAATGAAGATATCAAACCCAAAATCAAAATAAGCGAAAACTCTCAAAAAACCATTTATCCACACTTAAAAAAGCTTTATAGAATTTATGATAAAAACTCCAACAAAGCTCTTTATGATAAGCTTTTAATATATAATGAAAAAATCATTATCAAAAAAGAATATTACGCAAAAGAACTTTTAAATTTAGTATTTAAAAATGGAAAAAGAGTTAAAGAAAAAAAAGACTTAGAAGAAATTAGATCTTATCTTGCACAAGGACTTAAAACTTTAGATTCTAAGTTTTTAGCATTAAAATCTAAAACAAAATATAAACTTAAATTTTCAAATAAACTTTTAAAAATCAAAAATTCTCTAATAAAATAATTTGAGAATTTTTCAAGCATAATTTTTTTTGCTACAATTTTTTTTAAATTTAAGGAGTAAAAATGAATGCATTTGAGCAAAAACGTGTAAAAACTATGACTGAAGAAATCGCCAAAAAGATCTTTATCAATGAAGAACTTTTTAATGCCTTTTGCGAAGTCCCACGTGAAATTTTTTCTCCTCTAAAAGCTCACGCATACCGCTTAGATGCCTTACCTTTAGCAAATTCTCAGTGGATAAGCTCTCCTTTAACCGTTGCAAAAATGACTATGGCACTAAATTTCAAAGATGCTGATAGTGTTTTAGAAATAGGATGTGGTAGTGGCTATCAAGCAGCAATTTTAAGTCGTATCATAAGAAGAGTTTTTACAATCGAACGCATAGAAAATCTTGCTAAAAGTGCTTCAAATACCTTTAGAGCTTTAGGATTTAGCAATATCAATGTGCGTTATGATGATGGGCAAAATGGCTGGAAAAATTATGCGCCTTATGATAGAATTTTATTTTCAGCTTATGCTACTTCTATACCAGAAATCATACTTGATCAACTAAGTGATAATGGGATCTTAGTAGCTCCTATACTTCAAAATGGAAAACAATACATCACAAGATTAACCAAAAATGGAACCTCTTTACAAAAAGAAATTTTAGAAGAATGCTTATTTGTGCCTGTTTTAGACGGAAAAGAGTGATTTTAAGCCCAATTTAGCACTCAAGGTGGAACTGTTTTTGATCCTAATAGTGTTACAGCTCAGAACCCTGTAATATTTTGGGGACATGAAAGTAAGCCTGTTACTTTAGATATTACTTTAAATGGTATTAATATTAAAAATGAAACTATTAAAAGCTTAGATGAGGCTATAGCTTATATTGATACTTTATTGATATAAATTTCAATGTCACACTTTATTTCAGCATTTTCAATGCGAAACAAAGTGTGACATTATCCCACCCACCCAAAATAAATTCAAAACAAATTTTGGAACAAAAATTGCTTAGTATTTTTTCGAATAATTTTAAGCAATACTTTATAAAGGATTTAATTATGATGAGATCACTTTGGTCCGGAGTTAGCGGACTTCAAGCACACCAAATTGCAATGGACGTTGAAGGTAACAACATTGCAAACGTTAATACTACAGGTTTTAAATATTCTCGTGCTGATTTTGGAACTATGTTTAGCCAAACAGTAAAAATAGCCACAGCTCCAACTGATGGAAGAGGGGGGCAAAACCCTTTACAAATCGGACTTGGCACCTCAGTTAGCTCCACAACAAGAATTCACTCTCAAGGTTCAGTTCAAACCACAGATAAAAACACCGACGTTGCAATCAATGGTGATGGATTTTTTATGGTAAGTGATGATGGCGGTCTTACAAATTATCTTACACGTTCAGGAGATTTTAAACTTGATGCTTACGGAAATTTCGTTAATAATTCTGGCTTTGTTGTTCAAGGGTGGAATATAGACTGGGATACTCAAAGCATTGATTCTTCAAGAAGCCCACAAAATATTTTCATCGATCCAGGTATGCACATCCCAGCAGCACAATCAACCGAAGTAGCTATCAAAGCAAATCTTAACAGCGGTCTTAACATAGGCACAGCTAGCAGACCATTATATTCTTTAGATTCTGTTCATGGATACAATAGCAAAACAAGTGAAACTAAAGATGAAAACGATACAGGAACAACTCAGTTTTACACCACTTCTAAAAATTCTGTAGAAGTTACAGAAAAAGGGGTTGATTGTGCTTCTTTATTTAATTCCAATGGAACAGGTTTAAATTTAAGAGATGGACAAGGAATTTGGGTATCTTATGCAGATGCAAAATACTCTACAAACTCTTTAGGAGTAAGTGCTTTTGATGCAAATTTACAACAAACTCAAACAGCAGCTTTTTGGGGAAATGGTGATCAAAAAACAAAATTAAGCATAGTTTTAAATGGTGTAAAAATAGAAAATGATAACATATCAAGTATAGATGAGGCTATAACTTATATCAATACTTTCACAGCTTCTAATGACACAAGACAAGGAACAGGAGTTAAAGCAGTTAAAAATGCTGATGGTAGTGGTATAGATTTTATCAATGATAACTCAGATGGCACTACAGATAGTATGAAAAATATCAATCTTGTAGTAAATTCTGATAATACAGCAGGTGAGGTTTGGACAGCGACTTGGACAGCAGGGCAAGATGGCACAGAAGGTTCATTTGCATATACTCAAGTAACACAAAATAATGCTTCTTTATGGACAGCTACAGGCGGAACAGCTGGCACACAAAATAATTTAACAGGAGGATTTAAAGCTCAGGTCATCACTGCTCATAAATATATCTATAGCTCTTCAGCCCAAACTCTTCCTCCTATGTATAATCCTGATGGAGGTTATTCTTATGTTCCAGGGACAAATGGAGGAGCAGGAAATCCTACTTGGAATGGTACAGATACAAATGTTATTGGTTCGCAAAATTATTACAATGCGGTAATGAATGGCTCTTTACTAAATACAGATGTAAGAACCTTCCATACTACTGAAGATTTAAGAGAGCTTTTACAAAGAGATGCAAGATATGGGGTTGATTATGATGGAAGTGGTTCATTTGCCGCAGCTGATGTAAATGAAAATGTTAAAGTAGTTGTAAATTCTTCAGGGGCTTTTTCTATCACTAATGTTAATGAAACTACAAATAGTCCAACACTTGTTACAGGGGGTCAAGGAGCATTACAATTTGGACCTCACAATATGAATTTTAACATCACAGCTTATACAGATGAAAAAGGAACAGTAAGCACTAATGATGCTTTTACAAAAATCTTTAAAGGACTTGATGGTTCTTTTCCTGCTGGAAATCAAGTAAAACAAAGCGAGCTTTTAAAACTTAGCGCTTTTTCAGCTGGACTTGAAATTTATGACTCTTTAGGTTCAAAACACACTTTAGAAGTGCAATTTGTAAAACAAAGCACAACTCAAGATGGGGGTAATGAATGGCAAATGATTATCCGTGTTCCTGAGCCTGCTGAGATCAATACCACAGGAGAGGGTCCGAACAATATCATCGTAGGAACAGCAAGATTTAACAATGATGGTTCTTTATCAAACTATAATCCAAGAACAATCAATTTTTCACCAAATAATGGTGCAGCACCAAATCAACAAATCAAACTTAGCTTTGGAACAAGTGGAAGCAATGATGGTCTAGTAAGCTCAAACTCAGCTTCAACCTTAACTTCTCAAGCAACTGATGGTTATACTTCAGGAAACTTAAAACCTGATGCGATACGCGTTGATGATAAAGGTAATATCTTAGGTGAATTTACAAACGGAAAAACTTTTGCAGTAGCAAAAATCGCTATGGCTTCAGTGGCTAATAACTCAGGTCTTGAAGAAATCGGTGGAAATCTTTTTAAAGTAACAGCAAATAGTGGTTCTATAGTAGTAGGTGAAGCTGGAACAGGCGGACGCGGTGAGATGAAAACCTCAGCACTTGAAATGTCAAACGTGGATTTGAGTCGTTCTTTAACTGAGCTTATCATCATACAAAGAGGTTATCAAGCAAACTCTAAAACAATTTCAACTAGCGATCAAATGCTTCAAACTTTGATCCAATTAAAACAATAATCAAGCTTTATCTTTTTTGGATAAAGCCTTTATCCAAGTTTTCTTGGATAAACTAAATCTTGCTTTGCAAGCCTACTTTTAGTGGTTTTACAATACAAGATTTATACGTAGGCTTGATGCCTTCAATTATTGCTAACTCACCTTTTGGTGAGTTGCAATTTAATTGATACTTTTTTAAGTTAATTAAATTTAACTTAAAAATATAAAAAGTAAATAACTACAAAAAACCTGCCTTTTAGTTTAAATTTAAACAAATAAAGCAAAAATTAATCTTTTATAAGTATGATAAAAGATTTAATACTTTTTAAGGAAATTATATGCTCTTAAGTAATCCCATTATTATAAGTGTTATCTTAATGACTTTACTTTGTATTTTTCGTTTTAATGTTTTGCTTAGTCTTTTAATCTCTGCTTTAGTAGCTGGAATGCTTGCTCATTTGTCTATGGTGGAGACTATGGATATTTTAATAAGCGGTATGAAAGAAAATTTAAAAACTGCTTTAAGTTATATTTTACTAGGAGCCATTGCTGCTGCTATTTCCAAAACAAATTTAACTGCTTATTTGATTAAAATCGTAAGCCACTTTATTTCGCATAAAAAATACTTTTTGCTAATTTCTTTAACTATTATTTCTTGTTTTTCACAAAATTTAGTGCCTATACATGTGGCTTTTATACCACTTTTAATACCGCCACTTTTAAGTCTTTTTAATCGCTTAAAAATTGATCGTAGAGCGGTAGCTTGTGCTTTAACTTTTGGACTTACCACTCCTTATATGGTATTGCCTGTGGGTTTTGGACTAACTTTTCAAGACTTGATAAAAGATAATATAGCTTCTAATGGAGTAAATGTAAGCTTAAGCGATGTTACCAATACGATGTATTTAGCTGCTTTTTGTATGATACTAGGACTTTTTTTAGCTCTTTTTGTTTTTTATAGAAAACCAAGAGAATATAAAGAGATAGAAATTTCTAAAGTAGATTTTGACAATCTTAAAATGACACGTAAGGAATGGGGTGTTTTAGCAGGACTTATAGTAACTTTAATCTGCCAAATTGCTACTATGAATTTACCTTTATCTGGACTTTTAGGTTTTGTTTTAATGGTAATTTTAGGAGGAGTTGAATACAAAAAAATTGATTTGATTTTTGATGATGGTTTAAAGATGATGGGCTTTATAGCCTTTGTTATACTCGTAGCGGCTGGATATGGAGAAGTTTTAAAACAAAGCGGTGCTGTTAGTGAGCTTGTAAATTCTGTTGTTCCTTTTATGCAAGAGAGTAAATTTCTAGCTATTTTTATAATGCTTTTAATAGGACTTTTAATCACAATGGGTATAGGAACTTCTTTTGGAACTATACCTATTATCACCACTCTTTTTGTTCCTATTTGTTTGGAATTAAATTTCTCTCTTGCTTTAATAGTCTTTATAATAGGAGTTGCAGGAGCACTTGGTGATGCAGGAAGTCCAGCAAGTGAAACTACAATGGGTGTTAGTGTAGGACTTAATGCTGATAAACAACACGATCACATTA
>NZ_JAENKS010000031.1:0-14734 GCF_016598975.1 Campylobacter sp. 2018MI34 | reverse complement strand
TATTTAAATTCTAAAAAATATTTAAGATTAAAAAAATAATCTCTTCATCAAACGATAAAATTTAGCTTGTGAAATTTTAGCTTTTAAATAAGATAAACCTAATATTTTATAAACAAAACTAAATAACCGTATATTTTTTAGCTCAAATAAATAAGGTTTATATATAAAAGAATGTAAACAATAAAAACTTTTATCATTTTTTTCTGCTATCAAGTATCTTTCTTTATCTAAGATAATTTGAAAAAAATCATTTCTATATGTAAAACTATAAAGCTTATTTTTAAGATAAAAAACAAAATTTAATAAATCTTTTTCCATATCAATGTTCAATTTTTCTATTGTTTGTTCAATATTTTTCTTATCATTATGACTTAAAGTAAGCAAATAATTATAAATTTGCAATTTCTCTTCATTGCTTAATTTTCTATCCCATTCTCTTTTTTCATAGTGTTTTTGTAAGTCTTTATAAAAATACCAAGAATCTGGCAAAATCCCTTTTTGAAAATAAAATACATCTAAATGTTTTATATTAGTCATTTTATATTCTATATTTGCATCTAAAAATACTTTAGTAATTTTTTCTTGTTGTAAAAAATCTAATAAAAGCTCATATTTTAATTCTTTATCTATAAAATCATTTATATTCTTATAAATGATTTCTCCTATATAAATACCAATATCTTTAAAATCATAATTTTTATCTTTAAAAAGTATTAAAACTTTTTCATTTTTAGCTTGAAAAACTTGTAAAGGTTTTAAACTATGTGTTTGCATATTTTTTAAATTCTTATAAAAAAGTTTATGATTTCTATGTCTTCTATCCATGTAACCATTTTGATTTGGTTCTATGTGCCAAAAATGATACATATAAATTCCATAAAAACAAGCTTCATAACCAAGCAATGAAAACCAAGATCTAAAACCTTCAAAATTATAAAAATTCCAATTTCTAGAATCATAATTTAAATTAAAAGGCATCTTTTCAAACTCAATGCAAGACTTTAAAACTCTAGCAAAAAGGTCAAAATCTTCATAACTATGACCTATAAATCTTTCATCATTTCCACCAAGCTTTAAAAAAGTATGTTTATTGATTACTATACTTGAAGTAGAGCTTGGAGCAAAAAATTTAACATAAGTATTTTTTCCACTTATTAAATCATTTTGTATTAAACTATCCCATAAACTTTGATCTTGTTTTTTTAGGAAATTACTAGCTTCTTGTGTAAGATAAACAACAGGTAAAACAAGTAAAGCATTTAAATTTAAGGAAATATTTTTTATCTTGATTAAATTAAGAATCTTTAAAAAGCTTTCTTTAGAAAGATAGCAATCTACATCTAAAAACATTATAACAGAAGAGCTAGCAAAAGAAGCTCCTAAATTTCTGCATTTTCCTTGTGAAAAAAAATTAATTTGAGTATCATCTTTTAAATAAATATAATTATTTTGAATTATTTGCTCTTTTAAATTATTTTCTAAAGAAGAATAACCTTCTACAAAAATAAATTCTATTTCTTTTAAATTTTTAAAATCTTCTATCTTTTCAAAAATTCTATCTTGAATATAAAGACGTTCTTTACTTAATCCAAAAGGAATAATAACAGACAAAAGAGTCACTAAACATTTCCTATAGCATAAAGCTGAATAATTCCTACAACCTTTTCTTTTTTTCCAACTACAATTTCTTTAATTTTATATTTTAGCATAATCTCTTCTGCCTCACTTGCCATAGCATCTGCATCTACTAGTTTAGGATTTGTACTCATAATTTCTCTAGCTTTAAAATCAAATCTAGGCTTATCATTAGCTTTTAAAGCACGACGCAAATCTCCATCAGTAATAATACCAACAAGTTTTCCATTTTCTAATACTATACAAAGACCTAATTTTCCAGAAGTCATTACATTAACAAGATCATTAAATTCAGTTTCAGGATGAACTATAGGAAGATTATCTGAAACCATAAGATCCTTAACTTTTGTTAAAAGCTTACGCCCCAGACTTCCACCTGGATGAAAAAGAGCAAAATCATCTGGTTTAAAATTTCTAGCTTTCATTAAAACTGCTGCTAAAGCATCTCCCATAACTAAAGTTGCAGTTGTTGAAGACATAGGAGCAAGATTTAATGGGCAAGCTTCTTTGGTAATAGAAATATTTAAACAAATATCTCCTTGTTTGGCTAAAGTTGATTTTAGATTCCCACTCATTGCTATAAGAGGAATTTTTCTTCTTTTTATCACAGGAATAATTTTTAAAAGCTCCTCGGTTTCTCCGGAATTTGAGATAGCAATCAAAATATCATCACAAGTAAGCATTCCTAAATCACCATGTAAAGCTTCTCCAGGATGGATAAAAAAACTAGGCGTCCCAGTACTTGCAAAAGTTGCAGCTATTTTTGCCCCTATATGACCTGATTTACCCATTCCACTGACAACACAACGTCCTTTAGTATTTAATATAAGCTCAATTGCTTTAGTGAAATTATCGTCTAAATTTTTAGATAAATGATTGATAGATTCTGCTTCTATTTTAAAAACTTCTTTAGCAATTTCAATACTATTTAACATTTTTTATCCTATATTTTTAATACAACATTAGTTGCAATAGCAATTTGATAAAGAATTTGAGTAAGCATGCTAAAGATTTGTAAATTTTCACTTTCTATTTTAGGTAATACCAAAACAGAATCTCCTGCTTCAATTTTCATTCCACTATGATATTTTTCAGCCTTTCCATTAATTCTTATAACTAAAACTTTAGAAGTATCTGCTCTATCACTAAATCCACCTGCTTGATTAATATAAAATTTTAAATCTTCTTTTTTGGTATAAACAAATGCTCCTGGTAAAGATACTTCTCCTTGAACTATAATAAGATTATTTTTACTTGGAACATTTACAATATCTCCATCTTCTAAAGTGATAGTATCATAAGCTTTTACATCATCAACAACAATTTGTCCTCTAGGTTCTACTTGTTTTGCTCTTTGTATAAATTCTAAAATAGTTCTTGATTGTTGCGCACGTATAGCTGCACCTTGCGGGGTTACTGAAGTACTAGTTAAAGCTAAAGTTTCAAGTTCTTTAAGTTGTGCCTTAATAAGCTCTTTTTGTGTTCTAGCAACACTTTTTCTAAATATTTGCAAAGAATTCATATCTGATTGATTATTTGCTTTTATTAGTCTTGAAATATCTTTTAGTGTGGTTCCTCTTCTTACAACTAAAGTACCTAAACCATCATGCTCACCTCTTATAGATATACTAATATTTTGTGAAACATATTCTGGTTGAAATTCAACTTCATCTCCTGTTCTTAAAAGAACCTTTGAAAATTGCATTTTATTATAAGAATACACATCAAGTTTATGATCTTCTGCATAAGTTTTTACAATAGCATTGGTTACTATAGGTTTAGCTCCAGCAATTTTCGCTAAATCACTTAAGGTTTTAATATCATCTCCAAGTTCAAAACGAAAAGGCTTTTGAACATCTCCTCTTACAAAAGCATATTTTTGAACATTTCCAACTAAAATAACATCACCGCTTCTAAAAGGGAAAAGCTCCATTTTACCCTTTAATAAAAAATCATATAAATCTACATTTTTAATTACTTCATTATTTCTTAAAATTTGTATATTCCTAAAACTTCCGTATTCCAAATTTATACCTTGTGCTTTATCTAAATACTGAATAATAGAATCAGAACTTAAACCTTGATAAAGACCTGGAGCATTAACACTTCCTGTAACAAAAACAGAAACATTTTGATAAGCATTCATATCTGCATATACAAAAACATTGCTTTTATAAATATGATTTACTTTAGATTTAATTACAGAAACTAAAGCACTATTTTTTACCCCTAATAAATTAATTGCTCCTACTTTTGGAATAAAAATATTACCTTGAGAATCTACTATTAAAATTTGAGCAAATTCGACAGCACCCCAAATTTTTAAACTTATTTGATCTCCAACTGCAATTTTATAATCAGGATTATAAACTCTTTGGGCAAAATTCTTAAAATTTCCATTAAAAAGCTGTGCTCCAAATACAAGAGGAGGCATTTTGCGTTCTAAGATACTTGAGTTATTTTCTATATTTTGAGAATATGCTAAAGATGCATTTTGTTCAAAAATTGGAGTATTATTTTCACTTGCAACAATTTGAGATATATCTACCGCTGCAAAAGAAAAAATAAATGAAATAAGTAATATAAGTATTTTTTTCATCTTAATATTTATGCTCCTCTATAATCATTTTAATAAATTTAATTATTCCATATGCCAAAGATAAAACTATAAATGCTGTAACAATATCATAAATCCTTTCTGGATATTTAGCACTTTGAGGTTCGCTTGGATTTTGTATTACAACTAATTGTTTTATTTTTCTTAAAGCTTCTATCCTAGCACTCTCATAAGCTTTTAAGGCTGCTTTATAAGCCTCTTCTGCAAAACCTACTTCTATGGTTAAATCTTGAAATTTCGCTGCTAAGTCATTTAATTTTTTACTCGAAGTATTAGATGAAATCTTAGCTTGTTCTTTATTAAGTTGTTTTTTGATTGCTGCAATTTCAGCTTTTAAAGTAACAATTTCTGGGGCACTATCATTCATATAACTTTGCAAAGTTAAAAGCTTAGCTTCTTTTTGTGCTAAATTTGCTTCAATTTGTGCAATTAAACTTGCTTTGCTTTCAGCTTGTTTTAAAGGATCAAAAACTCCATATTGATTTTGAAAAGAAATCAAATCATTTTGAGCTTTTTGAAGTCTTTCTTTAAATTTGATTACTTCATTTTCTGCAAATATCATTTGTTCTCTTGCGGCTCTATGGGAAACTTCATTAACAAATTTTTCACTCTCTTCCATAATTGTTTTTGCAATCAAATAAGAAGATTGTGGAGTAAAACCTTCTACTTCAATATTCAAAAGACCTGTTTTGTCATCTGTATAAATTTTTATACGTTTTTGATAATATCTTAAAAAAGCTTCATTAGAGCTTGACTCTTTTAGTTTATAAAATAAATCTATATTTTGATCTGCATAAAGTTCTTTTATTTTAATCTTTTGCTCTAATAAATTAAGCATATCAGAAGAATAAATATAACCTTTTAGATATTTAATATCCTCATTTGATCCAGATGCATTAGAAAGTAAAGATAAAATTCCACTTGTTTGAATACTTCCGCTACTTGTTGATCTTACATCAAAACTCATGGTTGTTACATAACGATTAGCTGCAATTAAGATATAATAAATTACAACAAAAATCATTAAAAACCAAACGATTTTAAAAGAATCAAATATACTTAAATCTTTAATTTTTTTAAACAAATTTTTCTTTTCTTCCATTAAGCTTTTCCTTGATAAACAGCTATACCCTCATCAATATCATCATAAACTGTAATTTTTCCATTTTTCATAAAAATAATTTTATCACACCATTGTTTAATTTCAGCAATATTATGAGAAACCATAATAACTTTAGATTGACTCAATTTCTCTCTATAAAGTTTTATACTTTTTTCTCTAAATTTAGGATCCCCAACTGCTCCAGCTTCATCAATTAAATAATAATCAAAGTCAAATGCCATACTAAGGCCAAAAGCAATTCTAGCTTGCATACCAGAAGAATAAGTTCTCATAGGCTCGTTAAAAAATTTTCCAAGTTCTGCAAATTCTTCTACAAATTTAATTTTTTCTTTAAGTTTTTCACCCTTATAGCCATAAACTCTTGCTACAAATTTGACATTATCTCTAGCAGTTAAAGAGCCTTGAAAAGCACCATTTAAACCCAAAGGCCAAGATAATTTTTTATTAGTTATAATTTTTCCGCTATCTGGAAGTTCAGAACCACTTAAAAGTCTCATAAGTGTTGATTTGCCAGCACCATTATAACCCATTAAACCGATGCTACAATTTTCAGGAAATTCAAAAGTAAAATCTCTAAAAATATAATGCCTTTGACCATTAAACAAAGGATAAGATTTAGTTAAATTTATGAGTTTTATCATTGTCTTTTAACCGCTACTAAAGCTTGTCTATTATAATAATAAAAAAATAGACCTATAAAAAGGACAATAGCTATACAAAAAATAGGATATGTATAATTACAATCTTCATATAAAGGATAATTATCAAAAAAATTATATCTTAAAAGTTCCATAATATGGAGCAAAGGATTATAATAAAATATTTCAAGCAAAGGTTTAGGCATAAGCCAAGTAGGAAAAATAATACCCGAAGTCCAATAAAAAACGATACTAAAATAAGCAAGTAAAGTTCTTAAAGGTTCAAAAAAATGATGAATAATTGCAAAACAAATTCCTAATGCAAAGCCTGAACACATCAATAAAAAAATACAAAATATAACATCTAATAAATGCCTTGGTAAAACATTTAAATGAAAAAACCAACCGGCAAAAAATAATACAACTATAAAAATTACAAAATAAATACAAAATTCAAGCAAAGTTCTAGCAATAAATACATGGATTGGTTTTACAGGCTTATAAGCAAATAAAGCTAAATTTGCTCCCACGCCATTCATAAGTTGATTAGCTATACTTCTAAACATAAAAAATGGCATAATACCAGAAATTAAAAACATAAAAATAGAAATTCCTTCTGGCATTACTTGATGATGGTATTCTCTAATAATAGTTCCAATTATTGTAATAATCAAAATAACAGACATAGGCTCACCTACAACCCAAATATATCCCAAATGTCTATTTGTACCGAATCTTGTTTTTAACTCTCTAAAAAAAAGAGCATAAATAACATTTAACATTTATTTCTTCTCTTTTTGTAATTTTAAAAATTATAATATATTTTTTGTTAATCAATTTCTTTGGAATTCAATTTTTTGATTTAACATTAAAGTATTATCTGTAAATTTAGCCCATAAAATACATAAAGCATAAATTTTTATATCTTTTTGAAATTTTACAAAAGGAAATTTGTGATAATAAAGCTTTTCTTGTTCCTTGGTTGCATCTATAAATTTAGCTTTTATTTGAACCCCTTTTAATAAAGCAATTTTTTTACCTTGATAAACATTGACTGCTATACAAGGATTAATAATAGAAAGTTTTACATGCTTAGTATTTTTATCAGAAGCGATAATAAAAGAAGAATGTAAAATATCAAAAATATAAAAAGCATTAGCAATATAAACCTCATTGCGATCTTGCATTGCAAAACTTAAAATTTCATTATTTTGTAAAAAATTTATAATTCTTTGATCCATAAGAAATTATACTACAATAAATTTAAAAAAATCCGATCTAATATTAATAGATCATTAATAAAGGAGTTCAAATGGAACTTAGTGCGAGTCAAAGTCAAAATTTCTCTATGGATTATACGACAAAAAGTGGTAAACATCTTGCTTTTTCTATGTATGATAATCAAAGTTTAAATTATAATAATAACGAAGAAGGTAAAAGTTTAAATTTAAAGCATCAATATGGTTTTAGTTTTAGTTTTGAAGGATCAAAACTCACTCAAAATGATTTAAATGAAATTAAAGATGCTATGAAAGAAGTTGAACCAATGATACAAGATTTCTTAAGTAAAAGTAAAGTAAGAGAACTAAATCCTAAAGAACTCATTACTAGTGCAATGCAAATGGCAAATGCCTTACCAACTCCAAATGATGAAAACCACCAAAATGCTATTATGAATAATTTTACCAACAAATTGCAAAATTTACTCACTAAAAACCAAACTTCAAATATAAATACCAATACTTCTATGCTTGAAGATAGTAAAAAATTACTAGATAAAGTTTTAGAACAAATGAAAAAACAACTTGAAAAGCAACAAGAAATAGCTAAAGAAAATGAAAATAATGCAGAAAATAATCTTAATATTTATGCTTAAAATTACTCTTGCCTTAAGGTAAGAGTTTTATAGTTTAAAATATTAAATATTTTTTATCTTATATTAAAATAATTATTTATGCAAAAATTTATAAATTTGATTAACAATAAATGTTAGATATTATAAATTTTTCTTTAAATTCTTTCGCTCCTCTTTGTATTCTTTTGCAATTTTTTTAAGCTCTTTTATAAAAATAAAATATCCACCTTTATATCACATTCTTTGAGCCTTAATTAAAGCATAACCTATTTTTATAATAAGGTTGGGCTTTTATAAATTTTAAAGCACTTTCGTAATCTTTATAAGAAGATAAAGGCTTATCGTGTTTAAATTTATCTTTTTTAAACTGTAAATAAATCATTAATAAATCTAAAGGATTTTTAAGTAAAGTTTTCAAAGTAAAAGAATTTTTTACCATAGCTTCACCTAATTTATAACTTAAATGATTTTTCATTAAAAACTCAGCACCTAATTTTTTTTCAAAATTAAAAGGAGTTTGAAATTTATCTTTAATTTCTTTAAAATAAAATTCAAAAAGTTCGTTACATCCTAAATTTAAAGCAATTGAACTTGCAATGTAATCAATATTTTCAAAACCTTTTTTAGCATGCTTAAAAAAAATAATCAAATATAAAATCACAATAATATCTTGTATTACCACAAAATAAAGTCTCTAAAAATGCACTTTTCCTTTGTATAAGTAAATTTGCAATATACTCATTTACTTCTTTAATTTGCTTTTCTTTAAATAGAATTTCTATCCATAAAAGATGAAAGGTATTGTTATTTGGATTATAAAAATGGGCTTTTTTAAGCCAAGATTTTATCTCTTCTAAAGGTTTTTTTAAAATTTTAGCAAGTCTAAAACCATGAAAACAAACAAAAGATTTATGAAAGGGATGGAACATTGATTTGTTCTAAATATTTTTGAATAATTTTATATTGCTCTTCATCACTAAAATACTCATAAATTCCAATATCTTCTTTATATTTACTAGTTAAAACAGCTAAATTTGCATAACCTGATGTTTTAGTATAATAAATCTTATCAGACCAAGACATTAAAGCATTTTCATATAAAGCCTTATAAACATAATCTTTCTTATTACATAAATCTATAGAAAAAAATAATTTCTTTTTTTGCTTTTCATTAAGATTTAATAAATTTTGGAAGTTTGTTTTTAAAACACTCCAATAAAGATAAATCATCACTCAAAACTATAATGGCATTATTTGTTTTTAATTCTTTATTAATGATTTCTATGGCAAGTGTAAAGTTAAGAGCTCTTGCAAAAATATTAGGTCTTATAATTTGTTTTTGAAATTTATTTAAAAAAATAGCATCTCCTGCTCTTATATGCAAAGAACAAAACTGTCCATCATCGATACTTTTCTTTAAATTAACAATTTTTTCTTCAGCTTCTTTTAAAATTTCTTTTATTTTAGGAGTAAAATCGAGCTTTTGCTAGATTTTAATTAAACTTGCTTTATATTCTTTAGTATCTAAATCATTAAAAATTGTATCTAAACGCTTTTGTGTCATATGAATAGGAAAATTTAAAACTTTTGCATCTTTTAAAAAATTTATACTTTTTCTTTTGAGTTTGTCAAATTCATCCATACGAGTTTCAAAAATACCATTATAAGAATATTTTTGTATAAATTCTTTAGAAAAAATTTCATCCACGCTAGGAACAATAACTGACGCTAATTTATTTTTAGCTACTTCAGTTTCACTGGCATTTAAAGGATGTCACACTAAACCAAAATTAAAATATTTAGAAAGATAAATTGCATTTAAAATAGCTCTTAATCTTTCTCCTAATCCATCATCCCTTGAAGCTAAAATTAACTCTTTTTGCATTATTTACTTTCAAAAATTTAAAATATATTTTTTAGTATAATTATATAAAAATTTAAGAAAGAAAACTATGCAAACAATAGAAATACTAAAAAATATGTTAGAGCTTCAACAAAAATTAAATGATGAGACAAATGGTATTGGATGGGAAAACGGTTATACAAAAGAAGGCAAGCTTATAAGCTGGAGGCGTTGTATTTATATGGAATGCGCAGAACTTATAGATTCTTTTGCTTGGAAACATTGGAAAAATATTAGCTCATCAACTGACTGGGATAATGTTCGCATTGAATTAGTAGATATTTGGCATTTTATTCTTAGTCTTTTGCTTGAAAAATATAAAAACGATAAAAATTATAACAATATTGCTATAGAAATTAGCTCTATAAGTATTTTTCAAGACTTTTCTAAAGAAAAGATGAAACCTAATGAAAGTGATACTTATAATATTTTAAATGACATTGAATTGCTGATTCATGAGTGCAGTGGTTTTAATCTACGTTTATATACTCTTTTATCAAATTATTTTGCTTTAGCCATTAAGTGTGGTTTAAATTTAGAAAGTCTTTATAAAACTTATATAGGCAAAAACATTTTAAATATCTTTAGACAAGAACACGGCTATAAAGAAGGAAATTATAAAAAAAATTGGAATGGTAAAGAAGATAATGAAATTTTAAATGAAATTTTAGAGAATAATTTTGATTATAAAGAAATCTACCAAAGTCTTGAACAATACTATAAAAAAGTCAAATAATGCTCATTTTTAAACTTGCCTTAAAAGATTTTTTAAGTATTAAATTTTTAAAATACGCTTTTATTCCGCTTCTTTTTAGTTTTTTATTTGTAAGTATTTTAGTTATTTTTGGATTTTCATTTTTATTTAATTATTTTAATACCTTATTTAGCATAGATGAAAATTCTTTTTGGGCATGGCTTTATGCTTTTCATTTTATGCAAATTATTATAGCAATTATAAGTATTTTATTTTCTAGTCTTGTTATTATTTTTGCTTCTGTTTTTTTGGCACTTTTTATCACATCTTTTTTAACGCCTTTTATTGTTAAAGAAATCAACTCGAAACATTATCACCATGAAATAAAAAATGAAATTCCTTTTATAAAAATCATTTTTGAATTTTTAAAAATATTTCTAAAATTTATAGCATTTTTTGTGCTATGTACTCTTTTTTTATTTTTACCTTTTATAAATCTTTTTATTTATTATCTTGTATTTTATTATCTCTTTCATAAGCTTTTAATGCTAGATGTTACAAGCTCTGTTTTGGACAGGGAAAATTTTAATCTTTTTCAAAATAAATTCTCTCCTTTAGAGTTTAAATTCAGCACACTTTGTTTTTATTTGCTTTCAACTTTACCGCTTCTGGGTATATTTTTACAAGTTTTCTTTATAATTTTTCTTACTCATCTAAGCTATCAAAGAATTTTAAACTTGCAAAATAAAATCTGAAGGGCTTATATGATGATTATATAAATAAGCTCTTAAAAGTCTTGGAATTTTTAAAATTCTACATTCTTCTTTAAATTTTTTAGGCAATTTTTCACAAACCTCATATTTAAATACAATAGCTTTTTCATTTTTATAAACTATAGCTATTTTTCCACTTAAAACACAATCATTCTTTAAAGCTTCTTTTCTTTGAGCCGCACTTAAAACAATACCTTGAATTTTTACAGTCTTTGCAATATAGCCTTCATCTTTTGGACAAATTAAAAGATCTTTAAATTCTTTAATTTTTTTTATATCAAAAAGTTTTTCTTTATCTTTTTGAAGATATCGAAAACTTTTTTCTAAGCCTTTTTCAAATTCTTTTGCAAAATTATTTGAAAAATGCTTTCTAATATAATTTCTAAAATATTTTTCATTTTCATTACTCTCATCATTAAAATATTTTATATTTTCTTTATTTAAAAAATTTAAAATTTTATTCTTAGAAATAAAAAGCAAAGGACGTATAAGATTATAATTTTTACATTTTTCAAATTCACTCATCCCTAAAAGCTCTACCACTCCTGCCCCACGCGAAAGTTGCATTAAAAACCATTCTAATTGATCATTTAAATGATGGGCTAAAATAAGATTATTGTAATGATATTTAAAACAAATTTTTTCAAAGAAATCATAACGAAAAGCTCTTGCATTTTTTTCAAAATTATTTTTAAAACAAGGGGCTGAAATGGTAAAAATTTGTTTATTAAATTTAAAAGCAAGTTTTTTAGCTTCATCTTCTTCTAAATCGCTATTTTTTCTTGTTTTATAATTGATCATAGCAAGATCAAATTCAATTTTTTCTTGTATTAAAAAATAAAAAAGTGCCGTAGAATCACTTCCATAAGAAAAAGCTAATAAATTTTTACCTTTCCTTAAAAATTCTAAAATTTCTTTTTTAATTTGCATATTTTCTTAAGGCTTTTGCAATAAGTTTTTTATCAACACTTTGTAAAATTTCACACTCATAAATTTGTCCCATTTCTAAATTTCCACATTCACTTTCATTGATAAGAATTTCTCCATCAATTTCTCTATCCCATCTTAAATCTTTTCCAGCAATAAAAAATTCACCTTCGCTACTTTCTCCTGTACAAACTACTAAACGTCTCTTGCCTACTTCTTTTTTAAAACTCTCATTTATCACTTTATCTACAATTTTTTCTATTTTTTTAAGTCTTGAATTTATAGTTTTAAAAGGAATTTGTTTCATATTAAAAGCTGCAGTATCTTCTTCTTTAGAATAAGCAAAAACACTTATTCTATCAAAACCAAAATCTTTTACAAATTCACAAAGCTCATTAAAATCTTCATCGCTTTCACCAGGATGTCCCACAATAAAACCTGTCCTTAAAAAGCTATCTTTAGCATTTCTCATTAAATTTAATATTTCTTTAAGTTTTTCAGAATTCATTCCTCTTTTCATAATTTTAAGCATATTATCGCTAATATGTTGTAATGGCATATCAAAATAATTCACAAAAATCTTAGAGTCAATAATGCGTTGTATTAAAGTTTTGCTAACACTTGTAGGATAAAGATATAAAATTCTAGCTGCTTTCACACCTTCTATCTTTTCTATCTCATCAATCAATTGAATAAGTCCATCTTTTTGCCCTTTATCATATAAATATGAGCTTGTATCTTGAGCAATAAAAGAAAAATCTTTATAACCATTTTTTACTAGATCTTTAACTTCATTTACTATACTTGAAATTTCGCGTGATTTTAACTTGCCCTTAAAAGTTGGGATAGCACAAAAAGAGCAATTTTGATTACATCCTTCGGCGATTTTTATGAAAGCATGTGAATTTGATCCTGTGATAATACGCTTAGAATTTTCACTCTGCAAATAAGTTGAACTTGAAAATAAATTTATTTTTTTAAGTATCATCTCATCAATTTTTTCATAATCACCCACGCCTGTAAAAAGATCAACTTCTGGAAGCTCTTTCATAAGCTCTTGACGGTAACGTTGCATCAAGCAACCTGTAACTACTAAGAGTGAATTTTCTTTTCTTTGTTCGTGTAAATTTAAAATAGCTTCAATACTTTCTTTTTTAGCGCTTTCAATAAAACCACAAGTATTGACAATTATTACATCTGCTTTATTTGGCTCATCACAAATTTCATACTCGCTTAAACGACCTAGCATAATTTCACTATCAACTAAATTTTTATTACAACCTAGAGATAAAAGATAAAGTTTTGGCATTTTCCCTACTTTTATTTTTTTTTGATATGATTATAAAAGAAGTTTGAATTATATCAAAATTAAGAATGTTTTAAAATTAAGATTATAAGTGATTAAAATCATCATCTTCTTTTTAAATCTATATTAAAATCTAAAGGAAATTAATGATAACTCATATTTATGATTTTTTAGAAAAAAGTGTTTTAAAATTTCCTGAAAAATTAGCTTTTGTAGATACTTTTGGTTCAAATTTTAAAAGTATAAGCTATAAAGAATTCAATGTTTTAAGTAAAAAGCTTGCAAGTAAGATTGCTAAAGATTTGCAATATTCTTATATACAAAGTCCTATTTTAATTCTTTTGCCAAAAAGTATTGATTGTCTTATAAGTTTTTTTGGTGTAAGTTTGAGTGGAAATTTTTATACTCTTTTAGATGAAAAAACTCCAAAAGAGCGCGTAGAAAAAGTAATAAATATTTTAAAACCAAAGCTATTAATTACTTCAAAAGATTTAAATTTTGATTTAAATTTGCCTACACTTTATACAGAAGATTTTTTAAATTTTGATATAGATGAGACTTTGTTAGAAGAAATTAAAGAAAGACATATAGATACAAATTTATTATATGTTTTTTTTACAAGTGGAAGCACGGGAGTGCCAAAAGGTGTTTCTATTTCTCATAAAAGTGTGATTGATTATACTTTCCATATTTGTCATATTTTAAAAATAAATAATCAAAGCATTTTGCTTAATCAAACTCCATTTTATTTTAGTGCTTCTGTAAGAGATATATTTTCAAGCATTAAAGCAGGAGCGACACTTCATTTACTACCTAATCATCTTTTTGCTTTTCCAAATAAAATTTTATCTTATTTAGAAGAAAAACAAGTCAGTATTATTTCTTGGGTGCCTACAGTGCTTAGTTTTTTTGCAAAAGATAGTATCTTAAATAAATTTAATCTCAATTCTTTACGAACTGTTGCCTTCGTAGGAGAATTAATACCCATTAAAACACTTCATATTTGGAAAAAACATCTTAAAAATGCAAAACTATTTAATCTTTATGGACCTACTGAAATTGCAGGAACTTGTTGTTATTATGAAATTAACCGTAATTTTAAAGAAAGCGAAATTTTACCCATAGGAAACAATTCAAAAAATACCGAGCTTTTAGTCTTTGATGAAAATATGAATTTTATTAGTCCTAAAGAAATAGGTATTAAAGGAGAACTTTATATAAGGGGAACTTGTTTATCACTAGGTTATTATAATGATAGCAAAA
>NZ_JAENKS010000030.1:0-14800 GCF_016598975.1 Campylobacter sp. 2018MI34 | reverse complement strand
TGCAAGGAGTATTTTAAAAAGAATATGCAACATCTCTAAATAATTTTAGCAAAAATCTCAAATAATAACCCTTTAAAGTATATAAATAATATTTTTTAATTTTCTAAAAATTGATTTTTTCACTTTTAAATTAGTAAAATTGTATTTTTAAAAGTGAATAATTAAAGAAAAGTTTAATATTTATATAAATTTAAGTATAATAAAAATTATAATTTTAAGGAGTAAAAATGCAAACAATTAAGCAATTTTTTCTTAATATAGAAAGAACAGATATTGATGAAAATACAGAGAATCTAATCAGCGATGATCTTATAGATAGTATAGATATTATGGCCTTAGTGGCAGAAATTGAAAAGTATTATGGAAGACCACTTGATGCAACTTTTATTAAACCTGAAAATTTTGAAAATTTTAAAACAATCAAGGATATGCTTGAAATTGCAATGAAAAATTAATTTTTATTGCAATTTTTTAAGTTTTGAATAATGATATTTTTTGAGATAATTACCTCTGCAAAAAAATTTACAATTTTATCCCAATCCTCTTCTTTAATATCCTTTAAAGTAGCGTTTTCTTTATAATCATTCCAATTTATAGGGGTAAATAAACTTTTTTTATGAGGAAAATACTTAGCTCTCACCCATTCATTAGAACTAGCAAAATAATCAACATAGGCTTTAGCTAACTCTTTTTGCACTTTAAATTTAAGTCTTGCTTCTTTTGTGCCTTCAAAATGTTTTCTAGAAATACTTAAAAGGGAATTAATATTTTGTCCATTTAAATCTTTTTCATTTAATCTTTTTTGAATTTCCATACCCAAAAGATTAAAACTTTCATTTTTTGTCTGCTCTAAATCAAAATTTTCATCCCATTTAATACCTAAATGATGAGTAAAATCTTTAAGTAAAGTTCCTCCTACATAATCTTCTCTTAATAATCTTACTATCAAGCTATTTTCTCCAAAAACTTCGGTATAATTTTCACAAATCCACTTATAATCGAAAATATATTTTCTAGGATGATCTTGGGGTTTAAAATCACCTGAATAATAACCTAGGTTATTTTTTAAATCTTGAGAACAATGAGAATTTAAATAATCTAGAGTATCTCTAAAATAAACCATAAGCTTGATTTCATCAAATCCCAAAGCTTTTAAAATCGCATATAAAATTTCTATATGTTTTTTTGAGGAAAATTCCCAAACACACCCTTCAACAGAAAAAATAAATGTTTTATCTTTATGAAGTTCTTTTTCTTTTTTAAAATCTTCTATAGTTTGCAAAAGACGTGGATTTTTTAAAGCTTTTAATACTTGTTCTGGTTGAGTAAGATTTAAATTTTCATCTTTAATTAATTCTAAAACCATATCTACCAAAGCCCAATGTCTATTAGCTATTCTTAAACTTCTTGGATATAAAAAACCTTGATTTAAGAGTTTGTCAAAATTTTTCGCTAAAAAGCCTTGTCGTTCATGATTTCCAGTATTAGTTGTTCCTATACTTAAAAAAGCTTTCAAAATTTTTCCTTTTACTTGTAATTTTTTTAAATTATAGCTAAAAAATACGTAATTTTATTAATACAAGGTTTATTCTAGTATTAGTGGAGGATAAAAAATATCTATATTTATAATTATGAATACATTAATATTATATAATATTTTTTATTTAAATATTTTGATTAAATATTTTGATAAAATAAATTATCTAAGGTTTATCTATGTTAGAAGTTTTTTTAAAGAAGTTTGGTATAAAAGAGAAAGATTATATATTATTTACAGGAAATTTAACGCGTTTGCTTTATAAATTAAAAGGCAATGCAAGAGAAAATTTAAACTCCTTTCTTGATATTTTTTTAAAACAGACAGGAAAAGGGGGATTAGCAATACAAAGTTTTAATTGGGATTTTTGCAAAGGTTTAAGCTATGATATTTTAAATTCAAAGTCACAAACTGGAGCTTTGGCAAATATAGCTTTAAAAAGAGTAGAATTTAAACGCACAAAACATCCTATTTATTCTTTTATGGTTGCAAATAACTTTCAAAAAGATTTAATCGAACTTGATAATAAAGGAGCTTTTGATAAAAATTCACCTTTTGATTTTATGTATAAAAATAAAGCTAAAATGATTATAGTTGATTTGCCTTTGCAAGATTCTTTTACCTTTGTGCATTATGTAGAGCAATGTTTAAAGGTTAGTTATAGATATAATAAAAGTTTTACATCTTTTTATATTGATGAAAAAGGTCATAAAGAACTTAAAACCTATGATATGTTTGTAAGAGCTAATAATGTTTTAACCCATATTCATCCTTTAGAAGATCTTTTTTTACAAGAAAAAGTTATGGAGATAGTTTTTTTTGATGAAATTTTTATTAAGATTATTGATCTTGAAAAAGCTTATAAAGTAATATCTAAAGATATTGAGCAAAATCAAGGACTTAGCCTACACATTCTAAAAGCTTAAAATCTAAAAGTTTTTGCACTAAGTCTTTAAGCTCATAGCCTTGTAAATTTAAGATTTCTGCTATATCTAAAATATCTTTTTTTCCATCAAGAAAAGCTAGAAAATTACAAGCAAGAGGGATATCATTAATAGAACTTAAGGTATGATATAGACCTCTTTTTCCAAGATTTGGTTCGCAAAAAATAGTATTTTTATAAATAGCATTATTTTCTAAATTTAAAATGATTTCTTGCATAGCTTCAAGTCCTCCCAATAAACCCTTAGGACTTATAAAATTAAGATCATCTTTTGAAGTATGATAAAAGTTATAATCCCCATATCTTGTGCGACAAATTCCAACAATCCCTAAATTTACTAAAGGAGAATTGTATTGTCTCTCATCAGAACCTCTCTCTAAAAAGCTAAATTTTTTAAAATTAATTTTATTTTTTAAGGTGTGCAAGGCAACTTTATCTGAAAGAGTATTTGCACTAGGAGTATGAATAAGCGAGTAAGAAAGATCATCTCCTACGCACGAAAGGACAAATCCAGCCTTTACATTTTTTTGTAAAGCTTTTAAATTTTTGTTGATATAAGTTATACTTCCTATAGTTTCAGGCACGATAACAAAGCGGTAATTATATTTTCTTTCTTTAAGATTTAAAAGCCATTTAGCTAAGAATACAGCCACCACAGGTCCGCTTAATTCATTATTTGCCATAGAGGGATGACAAAGATAGGTTGAAATTAAAATTTCATCTTTTGAATTTTTTGTGCTAGGGATAATAAAATCTGCATAATTTAAAACCCCATTTTCATCATGCTTTGAATCAATAAAAACTCTATATGTTCCTTTTTTTAACTTTTTTCTTTCATTATGAGTAATGCAAAATCCCCATCTTTTTTTATAATAACTCGTAACATAAGGAATAGCATCAGGGATATTTTCTAAGGAGTATAAATGATTTTGTAATTCTTCAAGATCTAGTTTTTTATCAACTGCTATGCTATAGTTTAAAACATGTAGATTATTTTTTTTAAAATCGCAAATTTTTTTACCGTTTGGATCTATTATGAAAGCATCTTTGATATGCCATTCAGGTGGAATAATCCAATCATATACTTTTGTTCCACTTTTAATGGAGTGAATTTCAAATCCCCCCCCCCGCAGCTTATTTGATATATTAAGATTTTTTATAAGTTCATAGTTTAGAATTTTTAAACTTGTTCTAAAACCTTTTCCAGTGATACTTCTACAAATTGGAAAAAGCTTTTTAGCCAGATTATACATTAAGATACCATTTTGCATAAAATTTTTATGTCTAAAATCAAATTGATTCACAATAAGCCTTTTTTGCTTTTTCTAAAACTTCAAATAAGTTTTCTTTTACAAATTTTGCATCTTCTAAACTCATTTCTTGATGACAAGGAATGCTAAGTTCAGCCCTATAAAAATGATCAGCATTTTCTAATCTTATATTTCCCATTAAATTTTTATAAAAACTAAATTCATAAGTGGGCTTATAATGCACTTGAACTCCTATTTTTCTATCAATTAGAGCTTTAAAAATTTCTTCTTTTTTGCAATGAAATTCTGGAAAAAGTAAAATAGGATATAAATGTCTTGAACTTTTTTTATAATCTTTGATTTTTATAGTAGAAAAATAAGGGTTATTTTTAAATTCTTCATCATAAAATTGAGCGATTTTTTCTCTTTTTTCTAAATTGATATCAAGTTTTTTAAGTTGATTGATCCCTAAAGCACAAGCAACATCACTTAAGCGATAATTGTATCCAAGCTCATACATATCACTATCCCAAAGCCTTTTTTTCTCTATCCCGTGAGATCTTAAAAGTTTTGCTTGTTTAATAAAATATTCATTATCACTAAGCAAGGCTCCACCTTCAAAAGTGGTTATAGGTTTTACCGGATGAAAAGAAAATACATTTAAATCGGCCATTGAGCCTACTTTTTTATCTTTATAACTTGCTCCTAGTGCGTGACTTGCATCATCGATTAAGGGGATATTATATTTTTTAGCAAGATTTAAAATTTCATCCATTTCAACGCTATTGCCCCCAAAATCAACTACGCAAATAGCTCCTATATTTTTACTATCCTTTTTTAATCTTTCTTCTAATCTATTCTCATCAATATTTCCATCACTTTTAATATCTATAAATTCAACTTTTGCTCCCACCATTAAAGCTGTATTTGAAGTAGCTGCAAAAGTTAAAGGAGTGCTAAGGACAATTTTATCTTTAAGATTTAAAATTTTATAGGCAAGATGAAGAGCTGAAGTAGCTGAATTTAATACACAAGCATATTTTACTCCTACGTATTCGCAAAGATTTTTTTCAAATTCTTCTACTTTTTTGCCTCCTGTTAAAATTTCATCTTTTAAAGCTTTTAAAACAGCTTCTATATCACTTTGATCGATATTTTGATGAGAATAGGTTAGCATCAAAACTCCTCAGTATGATTTATTATATTTAAAAGTTCTTTTTCGCTTACCCAATTTGGATTATTATCAGAGCTATAAGAAAAACCATCTTTTACTTTTTTACCTTTTTGATTTAAGGCATTTATACTAAAATCATTATGAGTATTAGTAAATTTAATGCTAGGACTAATGGCATAATAATCATCAAATTCATAAGTTAAATGACTATCATCACTTGAAATCATTATTTCGTGGAGTTTCTCTCCGGCCCTTATGCCTATAATTTTATGTTTTAAATTTGGAGCTAAAGCGTGTGCAAGATCAGTAATTTTCATTGATGGAATTTTAGGAATAAAAATTTCACCCCCGTGCATTTTTTCAAAATTACCAAGTACAAATTTAACTCCATCTTCTAAAGAAATCCAAAATCTTGTCATTCTAGTATCTGTTATAGGGAGTTCTTTTGCTCCTTCGCTAATCAGCTTTTTAAAAAATGGCACAACAGATCCTCTTGAACCAACCACATTTCCATATCTTGCAACGCTAAATCTTGTATGGTTATTTCCAGCTATATTATTAGCTGCTACAAAAAGTTTATCACTAGCTAGTTTAGTTGCTCCATATAAATTTACAGGATTGCAAGCCTTATCAGTTGAAAGAGCTATACATTTTTCAACCTTATTTTCAAAACATGCATCAATAACATTTTGCGCCCCGTGTATATTGGTTTTAATGCATTCCATAGGATTATATTCAGCCACAGGAACATGCTTCATTGCTGCTGCGTGGATTACAAAATCTACATCTCTCATAGCAGTGCTAAGTCTTTCTTTATCGCGAACATCTCCTATAAAATATCTCATACAAGACTCATTAAAGATATTTGCCATTTCAAATTGTTTTAATTCATCTCTTGAATAAATAATAATTTTATTAGGTTTATAATTTTGAAGTAGAATTTTGGTATAAGTTTTACCAAAACTACCAGTTCCGCCTGTAATAAGGATATTTTTACCATTAAACATAAAATTTCCTTTAATTTTTATATAAATATTTTAGCAAAAGTTGTTCCATTGTTATATTTTAGCTTAAATTTTCAATTTCTTTTGAAAAGATTCCTTTAGTTGTTCTTAAAATTAGCCATAAAAAGATTAAAGTTGTAAAAATTAAAAATCCAAAAGCCAAAATAACAAAAATTCCATAAAGACTATTAAAATTGATTGAATTGATATTTTGCAAAGAATTAGCAATAATTTTTAAATAACTAATGTTTAGAGTTGCCAATGGAAAGCTTATAGCCCACCAAGTAATTTTAAAGGGACAACATTGATAAGCTTTAAAAATTTGAGGTAAAAGAGATAGAAATAAAAATCCTCCTATTAAAAATAATATTATAGCAAAATCATCAATATTAAAAATAGTTGTATAAGCACTAAATCCTACACTAAAAGGGGCTATTAAAATTAAAAGCGTTGGGGTAAGTTTATCAGGAAGTTTTTGAAAAAAGATGATCCTTGCTAAAATTAAAGGTATCAAAATTAAAGCAAAGAGAAAGCCTACTCCAATACAAAGCATTGTAAAATACTTAAAAATATACAAATTCGTATTAAAAATATAGGGTAAAGCTAAAGGAATATCTAATAAACCAACCACAGGGATAATCCAAGCTGGAGTAATATGAGTAAATTCATGTTTATGATAAAGCCAAGTATTTATAATGCATAAACTAAAACCAAACATTAATATTACTCCAAATATCCATAAGATTAAACCAAAAGTTCTAATGATATTGCTTTCATATTGAAAGGTTTGTAAAAGTATTGATAATATCATAGGCAAAAGTAGGCAAGAGATACAAAAAGTTCCAAAGAAAACTTTAGTGATTGGATTATGAAATTCACTTTTTATATTTTCAAAATTTATTATGCACTTAAAAATAAAAATAAAAAATAAGAAAATAAAAACCAATAAAGCTAAAAATGCAAAAAAAGTATAAACAATTTGACTTGTTTTAAGAATATAATCATTAAATTGAGCAAGATAAGAAATCCTATAAATTAAAAGCCAAGCTAAAGAAATAGCACTAAGCCCCATAACAGCTCCAAAAAATGAAATTGGCAAGGAAAAGTATCTTTTGATATTCATAAGTATTCCTTATTTTAAAATTCTTGGCAAGGTTATACCAGTTTGAGCTTGATATTTACCTTTTTTATCCTTATAAGTTGTATCACAATATTCATCACCTTGAAAAAATAACACTTGTGCTATGCCTTCATTAGCATAAATTTTAGCTGGAAGTGGGGTAGTATTTGAAATTTCAATGGTTATATGCCCTTCAAACCCAGGTTCAAATGGAGTAACATTTACTATAATGCCACATCTTGCATAAGTGCTTTTTCCAAGACATATAGCTAAGACATTATCAGGCATTTTAAAATATTCAATTGTTCTTGCTAGTGCAAAAGAATTTGCAGGAACTATACATACATCGCCTATAAAATCAACTACATTTTCTTCCACAAAATTTTTTGGATCAACAACAGTGGAATTAACATTAGTAAAGATTTTAAATTCACGACCTACGCGTATATCATAGCCATAACTTGAAAGTCCATAACTTACAACACCTTTGCCTATATTTGCTTCGCAAAAAGGAGAAATCATTTCATTTTCTTTTGCCATTTTTCTAATCCAATTATCAGCTTTTAAGCCCATTTTATACCCTTGTATTTATTAAATTTAATTATTATATTTTAATATATTTTGATTTAATTATTATATTTGGAATTTTAATTAAAATATTTTAATATTAAATTTTTGTAAGTTTTTATATAATATCAGATTTAAGTTCTTAAATTAAGAATAGGAGAAAAATTATGACAAAAGAGGAAATTAAAGATTTAGTAAATTTATTTGCTGAGACTAATATCACTAAAATAAAAATTAAAGAACAAGATGGTTTTGAGATTGAACTTCAAAGAGATATATGTTGTGATGTTCCAGCTCCTGTATGTCCTACAACACCTGCCCCACAACCGATTAATGTTAATGTTGTTAATGAAGCAAAACCAAGCATTAATGCAAAATCAGATAGTTTAACTATCAATAGTCCTATGGTAGGAACTTATTATCAAGCCCCAAGTCCTGGTGCTAATCCTTTTGTAAAAGTTGGAACAAATGTTAAAAAAGGAGATACGATAGCTATTATTGAGGCAATGAAAATTATGAATGAAATTGAGGCTGAATTTGATTGTCGCATTAGCGAAATCCTTGTTGCAGATGGACAACCAGTTGAATTTGGAATGCCTTTATTTGCCGTGGAGAAACTTTAATGGAAATTAAAAGTATTTTGATTGCCAATCGTGGAGAAATAGCTTTAAGAGCTTTAAGAACGATTAAAGAAATGGGAAAAAAAGCAATTTGTGTATATTCTGAAGCCGATAAAGATGCACTTTATTTAAAATACGCTGATGCAAGTATTTGTATAGGAAAAGCAAGAAGTTCTGAAAGCTATCTTAATATCCCTGCTATTATCACAGCGGCTGAAATTGCTGAGGTTGATGCTATTTTTCCAGGATATGGTTTTTTAAGTGAAAATCAAAATTTTGTTGAAATTTGTGCTAAGCATAATATTAAATTTATAGGACCTTCTGTTGAAGCTATGACTTTAATGAGTGATAAAAGCAAAGCTAAACAAGTAATGAAAAGAGCTAATGTTCCTGTAATTCCAGGAAGTGATGGAGCTTTACAAGGTATAGAAGCAGCTAAAAAACTTGCAAGTGAAATAGGTTATCCTGTTATTTTAAAAGCTGCAGCTGGTGGTGGCGGACGCGGTATGAGAGTTGTAGAAAGTGAAAAAGATTTAGAAAAAGCTTATTGGTCCGCTGAAAGCGAAGCTATGACAGCATTTGGAGATGGCACAATGTATATGGAAAAATATATACAAAATCCACGCCATATTGAAGTACAAGTTATAGGAGATAGTTTTGGCAATGTAATCCATATAGGCGAAAGAGATTGCTCTATGCAAAGGCGTCATCAAAAACTTATAGAAGAATCCCCTGCCATACTTCTTGATAATAATACGCGTAAAAAATTACATGAAACAGCCATTAGAGCAGCTAAAGCTATAGGATATGAAGGAGCTGGGACTTTTGAATTTTTAGTAGATAAAAATTTAGATTTTTATTTTATAGAAATGAATACACGTTTGCAAGTGGAACATTGTGTAAGTGAAATGGTCAGTGGCATTGATATTATTGAACAAATGATTAAAGTAGCCGAAGGTTATGCATTACCTCCTCAAGAAAGTATAAAATTAAAAGGACATTCTATAGAATGCAGAATTACTGCCGAAGATCCTAAAACTTTTTTACCAAGTCCAGGAAAAATAACTAAATATATCCCCCCAGCAGGTAGAAATGTAAGAATGGAAAGTCATTGTTATCAAGATTATTCTGTTCCACCTTATTATGATTCTATGATTGGAAAACTTGTTGTATGGGCAGAAGATAGACATAGGGCAATCACTAAAATGAAAGTAGCCTTAAATGAGCTTATAGTTCAAGGAATTAAAACAACTAAAGATTTTCATATTGCTATGATGGATAATCCTGATTTTATTGACAATAACTATGATACAAACTATCTTGCAAGACATTAAAACTTAGATTTCATAATTAAAAATAAATTTTTAATTATGAAACAATGTTGTAAAAAATTACCATAACTAAAAAATATCTAAATTATTTTAAATTGTAAGTTTAGCTAAAATTAAATTAGCAAATTGAATGAGTCTGATCTAAAATATTAATTTATACAATATGTATAAATATCTTGTTATAACTCAAAATAAATAATTAAATTATAAGAAAATTTCTTTACTTTTTATGAGAGAAGATTTATTGTATTTTATTTGCTTATAAAAAATAAAGATAAAATTAAAATTTTATCTTATATATTCTATATTGGCTTTTGAACGTAATTTTTCAAAATAATCTTGTATGAAATTTTGTTTTTGTTTATTGATATAAGCATTCAAAACTTCATTTTTAACTTCATCAAATTCAGGAGTTTGCTCTCCTCTTTTGTCTTTAACCTCGTAAAGTTCATAGCCATTTTTTGAATTTAAAACAGGGGAGAAATCATTAATATTAATTTGCGATAAAAGAGCCAATAAACGCGGATCAGCATTGCTTATATTTAAATGCGCTTGTTTTCTTTTAAAGGATATTTTATGAGATTTTTTAATTTCTTCTAAAATTGCTGGATCATTTGAATTATAAATATTTACATCAATTTCAGTAAAAATAGAAAATTCGCTTTTGTGCATTTCAAAAAAATTTTTTGCCCCCGCTTCACTATAATCTATTTTTGCCATTGTTAAAATTTGTTCATAAAGCTTTCTTTTTTCTAAATCTTTTTTAAAATCTTGTTTAAAAATTTCAAAACTTTGATTTTTATTTTTTAATTCTTTTTTAAATTGCTCAAGGCTTATGCGGTTTTGCTCTAACATTCTATCAATGCTATTTTCAAGATCAATTTCATTTATAGCAATACCAAATTTTTTGATTTGAGCTTGTTCAATTTTTTCATTGACCAAAATGATTAGAGCTTGATTTCTAGGTATATTTAATTTTTTCATAGTTTGTTGTATTTCATAAAGTGTAATAGGCTCTTTATCTACTATCATAGAGATCGCATTAATGGTGTTAGCATATAAAATATTTGATAAAAAAATACAAGTTGCTAAAATTTTTTTCATAATCAAACCTTTTTTAAGTTGAAATATCGCATTATAACAATAAAAATTTAAGAAAAGGCAAAAAATGCAAGAAAGTATTATAACGCGTTTTGCTCCTTCTCCTACTGGCTATTTGCATATTGGAGGTTTAAGAACAGCATTATACAATTATTTATACGCAAGAAAAAATAAAGGAAAATTTTTATTGCGTATTGAAGATACAGATTTAAAAAGAAATTCTAAAGAAGCTACTAAAGCTATTATCGAAGCTTTTAAATGGTGTAAATTAGACTATGATGGTGAAATTATTTATCAATCAGAGCGTTTTGATATCTATAAGCAGTATATTCAAAAGCTTTTAGATGAGGGCAAAGCTTATTATTGTTATATGAGTAAAGAAGAGCTTGAAGAATTGCGTTTAAAACAAGAAAAAGCTAAAGAGCGTCCAAGATACGATGGAAGATATAGAGATTTTAAAGGTACTCCACCAAAAGGGATAGAACCTGTTGTGCGCATTAAAGCACCACTTAGTGGAGAAATAGTTTTTAACGATGGCATAAAAGGTGAAGTTAAATTTAAAGTCGAAGATATTTTAGATGATTTTATTATAGCAAGAAGTGATGGAAGCCCAACTTATAATTTTACCGTTGTGATAGATGATGCTTTAATGGGGGTAAATAATGTCATAAGAGGCGATGATCATCTTTCCAATACTCCTAAACAAATCATTCTTTATGAAGCTTTAAATTTTAAAATTCCTAAGTTTTTTCATGTTGCAATGATACACGGAGAAGATGGCAAAAAACTTTCCAAAAGACATGGTGCAACAGATGTAATGGAATATAAAGCTATGGGAATACTTTCTCAAGCCCTGCTTAATTTTTTAGTCCGTTTAGGCTGGGGTCATAAAGATGATGAAATTTTTTCTATGGAAGAATTAAAAGAACTTTTTGATCCTTATCATATAAGCAAAAGTGCATCTTCATATAGTTTTAAAAAGTTAGAATGGCTTAATGCCCATTATATTAAAACCCTAGCTTATGATGAACTTAATTTTGAACTTAAATCTTTAGGATTTGATTTTGACAATATCAATAAAGGGAAATTTTTACTCAATTTATTAAGAGAAAGAGCAAAAAATTTATTTGATATTATAAATAGTGCAAAAAGTATTATAGAATTACCACAAAACTATGATGAAGTTGCAGTGGAAAAATTTGTTAATGAAAAGAATTTGGAATTTTTGGCTAAATATTGTGAAGAATTAAAAGAACAAAATACCGCTAAAGATTTTGAAGAATTTACTAATGAATTTTTACAAAAATATGAGTTAAAATTAAAAGATTTAGCCCAGCCATTGCGCATAGCTTTAACTGGAAATGCGGTGAGCCCTAGTATATTTGAAGTATTAGAGTTTTTAGGAGTAAATGAATGTAAAAAAAGAATTAAAGGATTCTTAGAAAAGAGGAAATAATGTATTCAAAAGAAGATGCCTTAAATTATCATTTAGGTGGAAAAATTAGCGTTGAACCAACTAAAAATATGGATTCAAGCAATGATTTATCTTTAGCATATAGCCCAGGAGTTGCAGAGCCATGTTTAGAGATCGCAAAAAATGAAGAACTAGCTTACACTTATACTACTAAATCAAATTTGGTAGCCATTGTAAGTGATGGTTCTGCGGTATTAGGGCTTGGAAATATAGGGCCTAGTGCAAGCAAGCCTGTTATGGAAGGTAAAGCTTGTTTATTTAAAAAATTTGCTAATGTAAATGCTTTTGACCTTGAAATTAATGCACATAGTATAGAAGATATTGTTGCTTTTTGTAAATTTTTAGCCCCAAGCGTTGGAGGGATAAATTTAGAAGACATAGCAGCACCTAAATGTTTTGAAATCGAAGCTGCTTTGCAAAATTTAGGTATTCCTGTTATGCATGATGATCAGCACGGAACTGCTATTATTTCAACAGCAGGTCTTATGAATGCTATGGAGCTTAGTGGAAAAAAATTTCAAGATATTAAGGTAGTCATTAGCGGTGCTGGAGCAGCTGGTGTTGCAAGTGCTAGAATGTATAGAAATTTAGGGGTTGAAAATATTATTTTAGTTGATAGTAAAGGCGTGGTAAATAAGGAAAGAAAAGATCTAAATTCTTATAAACTTGAATTTGTATCAGATACAAAGGATAAAACTTTAAAAGAAGCCTTAAAAGGTGCTGATGTTTTTTTAGGTTTATCAGCGCCTAAAATTTTAGATGATGAAATGGTTTTATCAATGGCTAAAGATCCTGTCATTTTTGCTTTGGCAAACCCTATTCCTGAAGTAATGCCAGAAGATGTTATAAGACTTAGAAAAGATGCTATTATAGGAACAGGAAGAAGTGATTATCCAAATCAAATCAATAATGTCTTAGGTTTTCCTTTTATTTTTAGAGGAGCTTTAGATGTAAGAGCTACTAAAATAACCGAAAATATGAAAATAGCAGCAGCCAAAGCTTTAGCTGATTTAGCCAAACTTCCTGTGAGTGAAAAAGTGAAAAAAGCTTACAATCTAAACAATCTAGAATTTGGAAAAGATTATGTGATCCCAAAACCTTTTGATGATAGAGTTAAGGCTATTGTAAGTACTGCTGTTGCAAGTGCTGCAGTAAAAGATAAAATAGCTAGAATCAAAAATTTTAACGAAAAAGAATATTTTGAAAGCTTAAAATGAAAAATATTCATCAAATTTCTCATCCTTTGATAGAGCATAAATTAGGAATTTTAAGAGATAAAGAAACAAAACCCTTTCAATTCCGTATGCTTATTGATGAAATTAGCTCTTTTTTGCTTTTTGAGGCTACTAAAGATTTGAATTTAAAAAATAAAGAAATTAGAACCCCCATAGCTAAAATGACTGCTAAAGAGCTTGATGAAAAAATTATGATTTGCCCTATATTAAGGGCAGCTTTAGGAATGCTTGAAAGCGTTTTTAAATTAATTCCTAATGCAAGTATCGGTTTTTTAGGTTTTCAAAGAGATGAAGAGACCCTAAAAGCTCAATTTTATTTTCAAAAACTTCCAAAAGATGCTAAAGAGCGTTTAGTTATCGTTATAGATCCTATGTTTGCGACAGGTTCAACTGCTATTGAAGCTTGTAATTTTTTAAAAGAACAAGGCATTAAAAAAATAAAATTTATATCTATACTTGGGACTTTAGAAGGATTAAATAATTTTAATCATTTTCATAGTGATGTAGATGTTTTTATAGCAAGTATTGATGAAGGTTTAGATAAAAATGCCTATATTGTCCCTGGTTTAGGAGATGCTGGAGATAGGGTATTTAATACCTTAGACAAATAAAATGATTTTTGGAAAAATTGATTATATAAATTTATTGCCTTTACATATTTATTTAAAAAAATACCCTTTGCCTAATGGTTTTAAAGCTTCTATGGAATTTAAAAAAGGAGTTCCTAGTAAATTAAATCGTGATTTATTTTATAGAAGAATTGATGGAGCCATCATATCTAGCATAGAAAGTGCAAGAAAAAAATACCAAAATTTAGACATTGGAATTTGTGCTTATAAAAAAGTTTTAAGCGTTTTAGTGCAAAAAAATACACCTAGTTTAAAAGATCCAAGTTCTGCTACTTCAAATGCTTTGGCTAAAGTTTTAAATCAAAATGGAAAAGTCATCATAGGAGACAAAGCTTTAAAACTTTATTTAGAAGATAGTTCAAAATATATTGATCTATGTAGTTTATGGTATAAAAAAACAGGTCTTCCTTTTGTTTTTGCAAGATTTTCTTGTGTGAGAAAAAAAGAATTTTATGAAACAATTTTTAAGAAATTTTCTAAAAAGAAAACCAAAATTCCTTATTATATACTTGAAAAATACGCCAAAAGAGCAAATTTAGATATCAAAGATATAAGATATTATTTAGATGAAATTATTTATTATGAAATAAAAACAAAAGAAAAACTTGCTTTAAAATGTTTTATCACTCAGTCTAAAAAAAGTAATTTTTAAATTTAAATTTTCAAAAATAAATACATTTAATATTTAAAAATTTAAATTTTATCTACTTTTTAAATCCCTTAATTTTTTATTTCAAAAATTATTTAATTTTATTTTTGTAATTTCTAAAGTTATAAAAAAATTATCAAATGATGCTTAAAACACTCATACAACA